>CAZSIG010000847.1:0-1830 GCA_964606195.1 uncultured Anaerolineales bacterium | reverse complement strand
TAGATGCTGTTGTGCGTGACGGTGTTGCGCCACGCGTCCTCATTGCTTACCGCCACACCGGAACCCTCGTTATATGCAACGATGTTATCTGTCCCAATAATGTTGTCACTCGCGCCCCAACTCACCTGAATGCCGTTCCAGAGATTGGGTAGAGCTTGAACGCCGTCAGCCGCGACGCCGATGTGGTTCCCGCTGATGGTGTTATAAAACGCGCGGTCTAGGGCAATGCCACCATGCGCGTTACCGCTGATGAGGTTATCGCGAATGATATTACCGCGGGATTCATCACCGATCCATATTCCATCCCAGCCGTTGCCCAGCGCGATAGCGCCGCTGGCATTCGCGCCGATGTAGTTGCCGCGTACGGTGTTACTCATCGTCTCGCTGCCGCTGATGAAGACGCCGTCGCTGCTATTGCCGCTGATCAGGTTGCGCGCGCCATCGGTATCACCGCCAATCGTATTAAAGACCGCGCTATCGCTGATGCCGACTCCCGCGTGTCCGTTGGGCATAGCGACCGCGCCGGTGAGGTCCGTGCCGATGTAATTTCCGCTGACGGTGTTGCTCATCGTGCCGCTGCTCCAAATAGCCACGCCGACCGCGCCGTTGCCGCTGAGGAGATTGCCCTGTCCGAGCGCGCCCGCGCCGATGTTCTGATCGCCGCCGATAATGTTACCCTGCGCGCCGTTGGATATGCTGATGCCATCCCATGGAAAGTTGACGATTTGCAACCCGCGAACGGCGTTGCCATTCGAGTATATAAACAAACCGCTCGTGTCGCGCTGCGAGTGGGCAAAATTCAATTCCAGCGCGGTCGCGATAGCCTCAGTCGGCAATGTGCCGGTGACCACTATCTCCTCCCAGCCCGTATTCCAGTGAAAACCCGCGCTGCGTATCACTTCCGCGTGCCCATCGGGGAACAGCGATTTCAGGGTAACGCCCGTGTGACCACCATGATGCCATAACTGCACCTCAATCGTGCTACCACCCGCCGCCGTTATCCAGACGGCGCTCTCCGCGGCGAATGGCCAATCATCGAAAGGCGCATCCGTCGCGGTCGTATCGTATATCGTGCGACTGTGACCCATACGGGTGATGGTGCTCCACGCGTAAGCGTTGGGCGCGGAGTGAAAGTCTGTAGTAGTGAGGCTCCGCGTCGCGCCGGGGGTATCGTCCCAAGCGCGCCAGTGCGCCAGCCCCGCGGTGAAATCGCCATTGGCGAGGAGATTCGCGCCGCCGTCTATCGTCAAGCTGAGGTCATCGAGTAATATCGTCTCCGGCGTCGCGCCGATGCTGCTGCCGTCGAGGATCACGCCCGCGTCGCTGGCGTCGATGGTCAAATTACCTTGAGTCAGCCCCGGTAAGTCACTGGTCAGCGCGATAGTCATGGGACTGGTCGGGGGAAAAACAAGCGTGTCGAAGATGATACTGTCCCCACTGACCGAGTCGGATAGCGCTTGCCGTAGGGTGCCGATACCGCTGTCTGCGGTGCTGGTCACAAGATGCGTTGCCATAATGCCGCTTAACTCCGCAGAAGGAGGCGCGGCGCGAGCAGTAGGGGTGCCCTTCCCAATACACCATGTCATCATCAAAAGTAAAATCACCGTTCCAACAACAATGTGTAACCGCGTAGTCGACCATTTCGCGTCAATACAATTAAACACTTTCATCGCGCCCTCCTTATTTCTAAACTACGCCCCCTGGTCATCATCAATCACTAAAATCGAAACCGCGTTATTTCTTACTATACATTTTCACACTCTAATTATACAACAATACGTCTATAAAGTCAAAATAACATACAAAATATAGTGTTTTTTATCATATCAA
>CAZSIG010000846.1:0-1831 GCA_964606195.1 uncultured Anaerolineales bacterium | reverse complement strand
AAGTATTGTTAATTGTTCTTTATCTAAAGAACAAATCTCGCCAGCCAAGGGTATAACATGACCAAATATCAAAGAGATAAAATTATTAGCGCGAGTGAGATCGGAAGTTTTGTCTATTGCGCGCGAGCTTGGTGGCTATACCGCGTATGCGGCTACGAGTCACAAAACTATGACGCGTTTTCTGCCGGATTACGTGCCCATGATCAACACGGTCGCGCCGTTATACGCCAAACTATCATGCAACAGGCTGGAGTAGTTTTATTGATATTAGCCTTATGTCTGGGCGCGACTCTACTGGTTAAATGTTTCGCGAGTTAAACTATGGTTATACAACTGACACTAGTCTTTTTGATTCTTATAATCGCGGCTCTCTGGTTGTTAAGCCAATCGCAACTTCTGAGACAGCGTACAGGGTTGCCGCGCGGTCGTGTAGTATATACCGATACCACATCATGGAGCCGCTGTACCGCGCCGTTGTTCTCCCCCACCTACGGAGTAAGTGGGAAACCAGATTATCTTATCCAGCAAGGCAGAACTTACATTCCAGTTGAGGTGAAATCCCGCGTCGCGCCAGAGGTACCATACCCTTCACATATCATGCAGCTTGCCGCGTACTGCCTGCTTGTAGAAGATACCTATGAACAACCTCCAGAGTATGGAATCATAAAGTATCGCGATCAAGCATTCGAGATTGATTATACCCCGCAACTAAAAACACGATTATTGAACACCCTCGACGAAATGCGCTCTGGATTTACTACACGCGATGTTAGTCCTCAACATCGCGACGCGGCGCGGTGTCGGAGTTGTGGCTACCGACAAGTATGCGATAAGTCGCTATAAAAGCAAAAGTCGGGGTTTGAAAACCCCGACTTTCGGTTCTAGTCATACATTCCGCGCCAATTGTTAAGCCGCACTTGCCATACTTCTCTGAACATTCGTATTGAATCGCGTATGGGACTGACGCGGCTGTTTGCCATATAATACCAGTTCACCGGTACCTCTTTAATACAATATCCATGCTTACGCGCGATAAAGAGCAACTCTACATCGAATCCCCACCCATCCATCGTCTGCCGTTCGAAAATATCCTTCACCACCTCGCGTCTGAAACACTTAAAACCACATTGAGTGTCCTCGATACCGGGCACCGCCAGTAACCGCACCACCGTGTTGAACACCCGTCCCATCAAATGCCTGTATGGTGGTTCACCATAACGCTTCGCCCCCTTGATCTCGCGAGAGCCAATCGCTACATCGTAATTATCGAGCGCGGGAGGTAGAAATTTAGCGATCTCCTCGACAGGCATAGAGAAATCCGCGTCACAGAAAAAGATATATTCCCCTTGCCCCGCCAACATTCCCGTCTTGACCGTATACCCCTTACCGCGATGAGAGTTTTTAATCAGCCGCACCGTAGGGTGCGCCGCTGCAAACTCTGCGACGACTTGCGCCGTTGCGTCGGTACTACCATCATCTACCACTATCGCTTCCGCTTGGTACGATTGCCGCGCCAAGTAGTC
Source organism: uncultured Anaerolineales bacterium (assembly GCA_964606195.1). Lineage (GTDB taxonomy): Bacteria > Chloroflexota > Anaerolineae > CAZSIG01 > CAZSIG01 > CAZSIG01. The sequence continues at coordinate 308 of CAZSIG010000846.1, read as the reverse complement.
CGTCACCTGGCGCAAACTTTTTGGTAATCTCTTTGCTTCGTTATAAGCGGGAATTACAATCGATAAAAACATGATTTCATCCTGCCCCGTTTCAGTGTATTGCCGCGTCGCGGCATGAATAATGAAGATACGCATTATAACTCGTTATCCCTGAATTTTCAAATCGCGATAGGATGAACACTTTCATAGATAGGACTTTCGCTTGCCCAAGGTAGATAACCCAACCGCGTTGGGCATTCGCAGTCATTCACAGTTAAAACCCACCAACGCGGCAGGCTCGCTACCCTCGTAACGAAAGACCTAATAGA
>CAZSIG010000845.1:0-1832 GCA_964606195.1 uncultured Anaerolineales bacterium | reverse complement strand
ATACTACCTCAAGATTTACAACGATGACCCGAATATGTTCGGCGCGGAGACGGGGTATGATGTGAGTGTGCGCACCGATGTGGATCCACCCGACCCGCCGCTCAACCTGCGCGCCACTGCCGGCAACAGTAGCATTGCCTTGAATTGGGCGCGCAGCCCCAGCCGCGATGTGGTGCGCTATCGCGTGCATTACGGCTTGGCGTCTGGGGTATATACCGCGACGGAGATCGTAGAGGGGCGCAACAGTGTAGCACATCTTCTGGAAGGATTAGGCAACGAGCAAGAATACTACATCGCGGTTACAGCCATCGATTTTGCGGGCTATGAGAGCGCATTCTCGAACGAGTTGCACGCGACGCCGACGTCGCCGGATGATACTAATCCGCCGGTAGTGCAGCTCACGCATCCCCCTGCCAGCGGCGGGACGTTCACAACTACGCAGACGGCGGTGACGATTGGTGGTTGGGCGCAGGACGCGGAGGGCAATTTACATAATGTATTGGTACGTAACACGGCTAATGGCATAGAACGCCGCGATAATGACGTGAACGAGCACGGCGGCATCTTTATCATCGGCGATCTGCCCTTGATCGAGGGCGCCAATCAGATCGAGATATTGGCTTACGATACCGCGGGGAACGTGGGACAAGTGACCATTACGGTGTATCAAGTAATACCGCAGGGAGTGGTCGTAATCGCCGCGGGCCGTCTGCACGCGCCTGATAGAGCGCAAGTATATATTGATAGTTGTGTCAACCGCGCCTATGCAGTATTCAGAGATGCGGGGTTCAGCGCGGATGACATCTATTATCTGCATCACGACCCGCAAGACGCCGACGGCGATGGGGTAAATGACGTTGACGCCTTCTCTAACCCGGCAAACATTCGCGTTGCCTTAACCGAGTGGGCGGCGAACCGCTTGCAGAGCGGCGACAAATTCTATCTGTACCTGATGGATCATGGCGCGGAGGAATATTTTTATGCTGACCAAGATACGGGGCGCGTATCCACCGCGGAGTTGCAGGCTTGGCTCGCTGCTTTACCGGGGGATGTGGAGCAAAATATCATCATCGAGGCGTGTCATTCGGGCAGCTTCATCGACAGCGCGAATTCTATCGCCCGCCCGATGCGGGTGGTGATTGCTTCTGCCCAACGGCGCGCCCAAGCCTGGGGGCGGGAAGGGGGCGGGGCAGTGTTCTCAGACCCCTTCTTCGACCGCATCGCCGCATGTGATAACTTGTATGATAGTTTTACGTACGCGCAGTTTGAGGCGAATCGATATGATCGCTATCAACAGCCTTGGCTAGATGATAATGGGGACCGCGTACCCAATGGCGCCGATGATGGGGAATTTGCCCGCGAGCGGCGGCTCTGCCCCTCCCAATTAGGCGCGCTGGCGCCAACCATCAGACCTAGCACGGCTAAAGTATATGCACCGGGCGGGCAGATTGAAGCGACTATCAACGCGGGTGGCAGCCTGGTGGATGTGGTGTACGCGGTCATTCTGCCCCTGACGCCCACAACCGCCATACGCGTCCATGCTGACGGCGATGAGATGCCGATCATGGACGCGCCGTTGGTAGAGTTGATTGACGCGAATGGGGATGGCACTTACGAAGGACAGTACCCCAATTTTGATGAGGAGCAGCAGCAAGTGTGGGTTTATGCCCAAGACACCGAAGGGATCACTAGCGAGAGGGCAGAGGCAGAAATAATACCACCTCCGGATACCCCCGCGCTAACCCCCTGGGGCATCCTCCTCAGCACCGGCGCGCTCGCGGCGGCGCTGTATACGCGGCGACGAAAGAAATAAACTTGTCCAGCCTTCCGAA
>CAZSIG010000844.1:0-1835 GCA_964606195.1 uncultured Anaerolineales bacterium | reverse complement strand
GCTGAGTTGATCATCTGGACGATAGAAGATCGCTGATCTGCCGTCGCGACAGACACCGCGTCGGCAACCGCCGCGTTCGCCTCTGTAATCTCTTCCATCTGCTGGATTGCCTTGACCATGCGACTTGCCTCAGCCTGTTGCTCCTGCGCCGCGGTCGCCGTTCCCCCCGCGAAGCGCACCGTCCGATCCACCGCGTCGATGACCTCGGACATAGATTGTATCAGGCGGTTCATTTCCGTTTGAATGTTTTCAGTCAGCGCGGCGATCTCATTGACTGACCTACTGGAACGTTCCGCCAAGCCGCGCACCTCATCGGCGACCGCTGCAAAACCGCGTCCATATTCCCCCGCGCGTTTCGCTTCGATCGAGGCATTCAGTGCCAGAATATTCGTCTCATCGGCGAATTGATCGATTATGCTCACCACGCGGTTGATCTCCGCAGCGCGCTCCTCTAAAGTATTAAGCATCTGCACGGCGTTGTCGACCATCTCTTTCGCTTTTTGCGCTGCCTCGCCCGCCGTCTCCGCGTTAACCGCGTTTTGCTGGATAGAAGTTGCCATTCCGGCAACCGCCTGTGACGTAGTGCTGATCTGCTCTTTTTGTACCTCCGCGCCGCGCGCGACCTGCTCAATATTCGCGGTGATCTGTTCTACAGAATCGTTCACCCCCGCGGCAGATTGGGATAACTCCGCCGCCGCGCCGCTCAGACTTTGCGAGGTCGCGATGATCTGCTCCACCATCTGGCGCAGATTACCCGCCATGCGATTGAACATCGTCGCCAGCCCGCCGATTTCGTCTTCACCGGGAACGTTCATCTCCTGAGTTAAATCCCCTTCGCCAAACCGCTTCGTCGCTTCCGCCATCGAGATAATCGGCTGGGTGATAGTTTGACTGATGGTCAATCCCGCGCCTAGTGTGACTAACGTCAACAGCGCGCCCAAGCTGACGATTGCCCAATAGGCGTTCAACTGCGCGCGTTCTCCTGACCGCGCTGTGCTTTGGCGGTGAGTCGTTTGGATTTGTGCCAACTGGTTCAAATCTGTCGCTATCTCGTTCAAAGTCTGACCTAGCTCTATCTGTTTCTTACGTATCGCCGCGCTGTCATTGTTCTCAGCTTCATAAAAGATGCTGCTTTGTATCTCAGTATAAACGCGCCATTTGACATCTAAGTTTCCTACCAATAGTTGTTCCTTCGCGCTCCACGGTACATTTTCGGGGGCAGTGAGAGGGATAAGTAGTCTTTCTATTTGTAGATTGGCTTTCTCCGCCTGTTCCAGATATTCGCGATCTTGAGTCTGGATGAAAAGCGCGCCATTCAACTGGCTGCGTAACAGTGCCCCTTTCAACGCGGTGATTCCCTGACTGAGATAGGTCTGCTCAGCTACACATTGATTCAGGTTATCTCCCAACTCGCGCACGTAGAAAATGCTAACCGCCATGAACAACGCGATAAATGCGCCTACCGTAAAAAAACTCACTAGGAGTCGGCGCATAATTGACCAATTCTTTACTCTCATATTCATTACTCTTGATAGCATAACTTGTAAACCTTTATTCCATAGAAGCGCGGTTTAATCAGTCAGTGGATTAATACGCAAGCTTCAATAATTATAACCCTTTATTGTGAAAAAGATGTGAAAGTATTTGCACAATATTGTGAATTAAGCCGCGCGAAATGGGATCATTGATAATTGGGATTTACGCAAATTATGTGGTGATTAACTGCAGAGGACGCTGAGGGCGCGGAGAAAAGCTAGACGAAACTAGCATAAGTGATCATTAGACTTGTTCCCAAATAAATTTTGGGCGGGTAAGTAATTATATGGGACGCGGAT
>CAZSIG010000843.1:0-1838 GCA_964606195.1 uncultured Anaerolineales bacterium | reverse complement strand
CAGGCTTTACGCCTGCGCTGACTACGCCAAATGCACAAGTTATTTGCGCACCATTCCTAAATGTCATGCTGAACACAGTGAAGCATCTCGTTTTCGCTATAATTGTTACTCGCTGATTAGAGTGAATGAAATTAACGGGAAAACGAGGCCCTTCGCTGCGCTCAGGGTGACATATTATTCCCACCGCGCGACTTTGCGAAAGCCTTACTCAAGGTTTTATGACCGCGTATGAATGCAAATGGGCGCGGTTTAATCCGCTAAATCCGCTGAAAAGATTGTTTTTTCGGAGTAGTGGTTAAATGGTAAGTGATAGTTAAAATGATTACAATTAAACCACAAAGAACACCAAGAACACTAAGACAATTTTGGGCTTCGAATGAGCGCATTTGACCGCGTATAAGTATTATTAACAGAAAAAATGCTTGGTGCTCTTCGTGTCCTTAGTGGTTAAATTATCGGATTACTTTTCCCTATCACTTACTACTTTACCACTACTTTTTTCGGCAGAGTTTTATAAATTAACACAAACTTTTTACGAGGAGGTAAAGCCCCAGATGTATATTATTGGTGAGAATATCCAAGTATTGTCTACTCGAGTCAGAGAGGCTATAGAGAACCGCGACGCGGAGACAATCATCAAGATGGCAAAGGAACAATGGGACGCTGGCGCGCAGGCGATTGACCTGAATATCGGGCGGCAGAAAAAACATGGCACGGAGATTATGCCCTGGATAGTCGAGGTGGTGCAAGAAGCGTTGCCCGAGGCGACGCTATCTCTGGACACCACGAACCCGGCGGCGTTGGAAGCCGGGCTGAAGGTCTGCAAAAATCAACCGTTCATCAACTCCGCGTCGGCGGAACAGGAGCGGTTGGATGCTATCATGCCCCTCGCGGCGAAGTACAACGCGAAGCTGATTGCCCTGACGATGGTCAAAGAGGGAATTCCGGTCGAGGCAGAACGCCGCCTCAATATCGCGCTGGAAATCATCGTTCCAAAGGCGATGGAGTTGGGCGTACCGGTGGAGAATCTGTACATTGACCCGCTGGTCTTGACCGTCTCCGGCACGCAAGAATATGTGCCCAACGCGGTTGAGACAGTGCGCATGTTGAAGATGGTTATGGACCCGCCACCGATGACGGTCGTTGGTTTGTCCAACGTATCGAACCAAGTCGCCCACGAGAAACGCGGCTTGATCAACCGTACATATCTGGTTATGCTCCTGGCAGTCGGACTAGACTCCGCGATTGCCGACCCGTTGGATGAGGAGCAGATGGAATTCGTGCGCATCGTCGAGGAGCGCGACGATAGCACCGGCGCGGGGAAGTTGCTGCTCAATCTGTATGACACCATCGCGGCGATGGAAGAGCCAAGCCCCGATATGGTGGACATGAACGACCCCGAACAGGTCGCGATTTGGAAAACGGTGCAGATTTTGCAGAATAAAATCATCTTCGCCGAAAATTATCTGGCGACCTAACGCGGACAAGTTAGGTTCTTTTGGGTTTCGGGTGATTATTAAGAAAGAGGTTGCCACTAATTACACGAATTTTCACTGCGCCCCTCACCCTAACCCTTTCCCCGCAGGGGAGAGGAAACTTGCTACCCTCTCCCTGTTAGGGAGCACTCCTTCGAGTAGGCTTCGCGCAGGGGCCGGGGGTGAGGGTGATTTTCGCTCATTGGTGAAGAGCTATGCTCGTGTAAACTACTCCGAAAATAGGCGCAATGGGGATTGCGCCCTGTGCAATACGTCAGGGCGGTATCCCCATACCGCCGCTACCGCGACGCGGTGATTTTCGTTATTGGTGGCAAGAAGCTATGCTCATGTAAACTACTCCGA
>CAZSIG010000842.1:0-1841 GCA_964606195.1 uncultured Anaerolineales bacterium | reverse complement strand
TGCCCCTACGTTGCATTGTGATATAAAAAGCCCCCCGCGAGCCTTCGAACTCGCGGGGGGCTGTAAATGTCAAATCCCATTGCGCCTACGCGACATCCTCATTCTCCGCGCACTCCGGCAACGTGAAATAAAACGTCGTCCCTTTACCCACCTCCGATTCCACCCAAATGCGTCCGCTATGTCGCGTCACGATCTTCTTGCATATCGCCAAGCCGATGCCGGTGCCCTCGTATTTATCCCGCCCGTGCAATCGCTGAAATACGCCGAAGACCCGATCATAATCCTTCTCCGCGATGCCGATGCCGTTATCGCACACCGCGAAGAGCCATTCACCCTCACCCCCAGCCCCTGCGCGAAGCCTACCCGAAGGAGTGCTCCCTGAAAGGGAAGATTCTTCTCCCTCTCCCCTTTGGGGTGAGGAGGGGAAGGGAGATACAGGGTTTGCCGAAATATGAATTCGCGGCGGTTTCTCATCACAAAACTTGAGTGCGTTGCCGATGAGGTTCTGAAACAACTGATTCAACTGCGTCGCGTCTGCGCATATCATTGGCAGCGGGTCGTGCGTCACCGTCGCGTTGCAATCCTCGATTCTGAATCGCAAGTTCATCAACGCATTTCTCAACACCTGTTCACAATCCACCGGCGCGGGCTCTTTGCCCCGCGTGCCCACTCGCGAATAATCCAATAACCCCTTGATCAGCTTCTCCATCCGCTCCGCGCCATCCACGGCGAAGAAGATAAAATCGTTCGCGCTCTCATCCAATTTATCCTTATACCGCCGTTCCAACAACCCCAGATAGCTCTTGACCATGCGCAGCGGCTCTTTCAAATCATGGGAAACGATGTACGCGAACTGCTGTAAATCATCGTTGCTACGTTGTAAATCCTCGGCGTAGCATTCGCGCTCCTCCTCCAACCGCTTGCGCTCGGTAATGTCCTGTGTCGCGCCATACGCTTTGATTATCTGCCCCGCGTCGTCGCGCACCACCTCGCCGTAAGCTCTGACGAATCGCGGCTCTCCGTTGTCCTGGCGGATGATGCGATGTTCGATGTCGTAGGGTGCGCCCGCTTCCATCATATTTTGCAACGCCTGTTCTATAGCCGGCAAGTCGTTCGGGTGCGCGATGGGTAACAGTTCATCTCGCGACAATCGCGCCTTATCATATCCATGAATTCGCTGCCACTCCTCGGACATAGTAAATTCATCGTTCGCGATGTCCCATTCCCAGCTTCCCAGATGCGCGATTCGTTCCGCCTCAGAAAGGATCATTTCGCTCCGGCGCAGCGCGTTCTCCACGCGCCTGCGCTCCGCGATCTCCTCCTCCAACTCCGCGTTCAGCCGCCGCACTTCCTGCAGATCGTTGAAGCGCGCTACCGCGATGGTGATGCTCCGCTCCAATTCCGGCGTATCCGGCGGCTTGAGCAGATACGCCCCCGCGCCCACCTCGCTGGCACGCTGAAGCAGCTCCGGCGCCTCGTGCGCGGTCAGCACCACAATCGGCGTAGGACGTTGTTCCTGAATCGCCCGCGCCGCGTTCAACCCGGCGTCGCGATCGTCGTGCCCGGTACGCGGGTCGGTCATACGTAAATCCAACAGCACCACATCGGGGCATAGCTCACGTGCCAACTGTACCGCCTGCGGCTCATCGAAGGCGCGCCCTATCACCTCATGCCCCAACTCCCGCACGCGATTGCAGATCAACTCGTTTATGGTCGCCTCGTCTTCTACTACCAACACTCGTAAACTTTTTCGATCCTTCATTTGGCTTCTCCCTAATTAGTGCGTAACCTCCCGCAGGTTTGGACAAAAGATATTTGCTCCAGCGCGGTTACGGCGTAAG
>CAZSIG010000841.1:0-1843 GCA_964606195.1 uncultured Anaerolineales bacterium | reverse complement strand
TTCCAACTCGAAGATGCCGCGGCTACCGGTAGAATCATAACCGCCAGCAGCACTATTAACGTAACGATCATTAGCCATTTTTTCATTTGGTCATTCACCTCCTTTCTTCATAGTATTCAGCTCCGATATGGATGGAAGATTATTGTTGTCGCAATCTTGTCACCGCGTAGTCCAATACTTCATCCTCTTCTGTATCGGGGTTATCTACTAGCGTCACATCTGGTGGCACACCTGTGTCACCATACCATTTTCGCGCTGGTGATAACCACCGCGCTACAGTCATTTCCATGACGGAACTGTCAATTAGAGGGAAGAGTTTGTTGATAGTGCCCTTCCCATAGGTAGTCTCGCCGACGAGTAAGCCTCTACCTAAATCTTTTATCGCGGCGGCGGTAGTTTCTCCGGCAGAGTAAGTGTAACGATCGATCAACACCACCAGTGGAATCTCCGTTGCCATGCCGCCTTCGGGGATATACGCGGGGGTCAGCTTGCCATCTTTCTCTTCGGCGTAGAGAAGCACCCCACCATCCACGAAATGATCTATAATCTCTATCGTTGCCGTTACCGCGCCCCCTTGATTGCCTCGCAAATCCCAAATAAATCCTCGCGGGTTATGTGTCCACAACTCATCTAGCCCCTGTTTTACCTCTTCGGGCGTATTCAAGTAGAAATGTGGTAAATGCAAATAAGCGATATCCTCGTCGATCATGCGCGTCTCTACTGTTTGAGGTGCCTCGCGTTTCAGGTCAAATTCCAAAATTTCGTCACCGCGCTGGACTTTTACATGGAGCGGCGTTCCCGGTTCCCCTAAAACTATGACTCCCGCTTCAGTGTAGGACAATTCGGTCAAATCCCATCCATCCGCCTCTAAAATGATGTCTCCGGTTTGCAATCCCACGCGGTCAGCCGCGGAGTCGGGACGCACATTCGCTATTACTATATCCCCGTCGTGTTCCTCGGCGCGGGCGCCCGTTCCCCCATATTGTCCGTGACGTTTTTCCATATCGCGTGCTACGATTTCTGGTCTGAAGAAAGCGGAGTGAGGATCTTCGAGGCTTTGCAGCATCCCGCGCATGGCAGCGTAGGTCAATTCGCGAGAAGAAGGGGTATCGCCGTTATAATAGCGTAGAATGATTTGACGTTCCTGTTCCAGTAACCGAATATCCTCACTCAAAAAGAACTCTCGAACGCGCCAGCCAATGAGAAACCAAGCCACTGATAGGACTATCATAATGATGTTGGTGATTCTTTTGGATGACATTCGCGAAAGAAATTCCCTTCAACTTCACGGTAGCGTAAATTTGTTTAACCTCACTAAATTTCTTAAGGTTCTTAACGACAATTATAACACAGGTTTGCCCTTTTGTAAAGTCTTTTTCGTGTCAAGTTTGTGTTAAATTCGTGAACTTGCTATCCTAGCGCGTCGCTGATTATTAAGGCTGGGCACACAATCTTAGATTTCCAAAGTCTCCCAGCCTTCGGAAGTCTTTGTCTCATATTCATTATGAATCATGTCGCGGTTAATTGGACACTGATTGTCACTAGAGTTGTTCCCCAATAATCTGGGCAAGAAATAGGACGCGGATTTGCGCGGATTAACGCGGATAAAGGGCGCAAATCCTGAAAATCCGCGTTAATCCGCGTCTCTAAAAACTGCTTAGCCATCCAAGAACTTATTTAGGAACAAGTCTACTGATGAGGCAACCTTTATAGGATCGTGAATTAAATAATTTACTCACTTGGCGCGGTCGGCGCAGGCGTAAAGCCTGCGGCTACAGTGTAGGCGCCCCCTTTATGGGTGCGCTTAGACAGCAATGAGCGCGTATGAACACTATTAACGAGC
>CAZSIG010000840.1:0-1843 GCA_964606195.1 uncultured Anaerolineales bacterium | reverse complement strand
TTCTCCCCCTCTCCATGAAATGGAGAGGGGGCTGGGGGGTGAGGTATCCTTACCAACTCCAAAATCCCCCAAAACAGCAATATCGCGATGGCAGGCAGCGCGGGGAACATCATGCGCCCCTGCAACGCGGTGCGAAACATCAGCATGAGGCGCACGAGGGCGACGGCGTTCAGCGATATCCAAATCGCCAGAATAGCGAGCTGCCAACACCGCGCCCTGAACTGCGCGGTGAAGCACTTTCTGAGATGCCTCACCGCCGCGACTACGACGCCCAAGGTGCCCAAGCGCGTGAATGTCTTCACAAAGACGTAGTACCACTCCGCGACGGTGATGTTCATCGAGCCGAAGACCGCCCAGAACGAAATCTCCGCGTCGCGAATCTCGCTGATGAGCTGCACCGCGCCCGGCGGGTGAACGTGCGCGTGGAATATCGCCCGCGCTAGGTTCATCGCCATCGGGTCGCCGTACAATTGCCAGTTGCGCCAGTACCACCACCCCGCGACGACGGCGGCTAAAACCGCGACCGCGCCGCCCCAAACCGGCAGCCACGCCAGCTTGCGCTCGCGCCACGCGACTATCATCAGCGCGAGTGCGATTAGCGGAATGAGCGCGAAGGCGGTGGTTTTGCTTAGGAGGGCTAGACCGAGGATAATTCCCAAAGCGATTATGAATTTTGCGGGGAACCTCCCCCCACCCCCACCCCCTGCGCGAAGCCTACTCGAAGGAGTGCTCCCCGAAGGGAAGAGGGGAGCATGTTCCCTCTCCCCTTCGGGGAGAGGGTTAGGGTGAGGGGCAACCGCACGAATCAACAAATACACCACCGCCGCGCAAGCCACCACCACCGCGTTGTCGTTGCTGATCGCGCCGCTGATGTAGATGAACTGCGGGTTGAAGGCGACGAGACAGAGCGCGCCCCACGTCAGCCAGCGGCGGCGCGGGAAGATTGCGCGCGCGGTCAGGTACGTGAGCCAGACGGTCAGCGTGCCCATGATGGTCGAGAGCAGGCGAATCGTGTGCACCGCGAGGGTGGTACCGCGATAGGGAAAACGCTCGGCGTTAGAGTGATAGATGACGTTTTTGTTGGCGAACGCGGCGGGCTTGCCCAGTATCGCGTGTGGATTGCGCGGCAGGTCGTACACATCACCGGGGGGGAGCACCAGCGCGGTCGGAATGGCGGCTAACATGTAGTACAACGGCTGTTGGTATATCTCCGCGCCGGGTGGGAGGTCGTTCACGTCCACGATGGGAAAAGTGCGCGTCGTGGCGATGTGGTGAATGTAGCGATAGTGCTCCGGCTCGTCGGGCGCCTCGAATATCGGCGTGATGATGTTATATAACGTGGCAAGCACGAAAAACGCGGCGGTGATGAGCACCGCGCCGCGACATCCCACATCCGTAGGGGCAAACCTATGTGTTTGCCCCCTGTGCGTTTGCCCAACATTTTGCACCGCGCCGCGATAATCCACATCCGTAGGGGCAAACCTATGTGTTTGCCCCCTATGTGGTTGCCCATTATGCGGTTGTTCATCATTTCGCACCGCGCCGCGATAATCCACATCCGTAGGGGCAAACCTATGTGTTTGCCCAACATTTCGCACCGCGCCGCGCCGCGCCGTAACACAATAATTATCTACGTTCATGGAACGAATTATAATCGGCTTGAGGGAGATGGTCAATCGCGGTGGTCAGGCGCGACGCACGCAGTAGCCGCAGGCTTTACGCCTGCGCCGTTCGCACCCATAAAGGGTGCGCCTACAACTCGCGTCGATTTGGCGATGGGGAAGTTTTTTTGTAAAATTGGTGTAACAAGTAACACGGTATCTTACGCAGATTCAAAAAGATT
>CAZSIG010000839.1:0-1846 GCA_964606195.1 uncultured Anaerolineales bacterium | reverse complement strand
AGATGCCGCTCAGCGGCGGACAGCGCGGCGGCTTCCGCTTCGCTGAGGGCGATTTCGTTTTGATTCACCATCTCCGCGATGTCGGTGAAGATGCCGCGAATGCGGGCGATGACGAAATTTGCCATGTCGCCGGTGCGCCGCGCCGCGTGGTATTCGTTGAGCAGGCGGCATATCGTCTCCGCTTGCTCCTCGACGCTGCCCAGCGCGGGCAGCGCGGAGGCGGGGACGCGGGCGGTGGTGAGGTAGTAGTGTGTGCCGTCCGCGGCTTCGCCCAAGTCGGCTATTAGCCAGTCTGAGCCAGTGAATTCAGTCGTTACTTGAAAAAGATTATTCATCTCGTTTCCTCTCCTCAACCTCCCGCAGGTTTCTGAACCTGCGGGAGGTTTGTATCATCTATTCTTTCGCCATCATTTCGCACACCATGCTACAGTAGTCGTGCCGCCATGATGTACTGTCTGAATCATACTCATCTCGTTTACTCCTTTACTTTCTCCAAAGTGCATTTTTATTCCTTCGCATCTACGGGCGTAACACGTTGCGCCCCTACGCGCACGCGCACACACGCGCACACGCCTAAAATTAGTCAATTATGCCCGCGATGGCTTCAGCCGCGGGCGCGGTTAGAGTCCATCCTTGTTGTTTGCTGTGGGGATTGTTCCACGCGGCGTAACCTGCCGCGATGAGTTTGTTCCTCATTAAATCCCATTCGGCGCGGTTGTCTAGGAAGGGCTGGTGTGTTGTCCAAGATGTGCCGGACATTTCGCAGCGTCTGATGAATTGAATCATTTTGCTGCGTTCTTGGTCTTGTGTATTTTGTTGTTGCGCCTGTTGCCCGCGATAGGGGTTAATGAGGATATAGGGGTCGGGGCGCGGGGGTGGCGCGGGCGCGGGGGTGACTATGGGGGTCTCGGTTTCGGTTTCTTCCCCATATTCCTCAACTGCCCACAGCGATTGTAGCTGTCGCTTCGTGATGACGGCGTAGGCGGTCGCGCCGGTGAGTAGTGCGCCGATGGTGGCGGCGGTGGCGGGGTCGTGCCCCCCGGCGCGGGCTAGTAGTGCGCCCGCGCTCGCGCCGATGATAGCATAGCCGGCGGACAGGCTGACGGGAACGATTACCTCACTGGTAATCTTCGCTTCGCGCCACGCATATTCGCGGCGGAGTAGCCCCGCGGGGGTCTCGTCCAAGTGCGGTGCGCCGAGCGCGCCCGCAGCCATTTGGGGGTAGCTGTTTTGCGGGCGGGTGTAACCGCGCCGCGTTTTGATTTTTCGGTTTGGCATGGTATAATGCCTCCTGTATAATCGATAACCTCTAGTACCCGCGCCGCGTGGTGTGTAAACACTGCGCGGCGCGGTTTTTTGGTTATCGTCTAATGGGAGAGTAATGCGGTAGTTCGGCTTTCTTTTCTCCGTAGGCAATCGCGGCAGCTTCTAGCGTGGTGAGTTCGGCTGCCCATACACTGCCAAATTCCAAGTTGGCTAGTATGGTGCGTCCGTGTGAATGGTTTGCCATGTCGCGTTTTTTCAGTTCCGCGACGGGGATTGCTTCTTGCTTACGTTCTCCGGTTTCGTGTATGTAATACTCAAAAATTATGTAGTCCTTCTTTTCGTTCATCGGTCAATCTCCTTTCCAAGCGCGGTTTTTTTTGTCATAGTCATAAATACTTTTGGGCAAAGAGGGCGCGCTTGATGTTGCGCGTGCTGATTTGTTCGGGGCGGTGAATGAGGTTGTAGTCTAGCTCGTGATAGTATTCAATCGCGGCTTCACTGTTCGCGTGAATTTGCGCTAGGTTGTGAGGGTTTTGGGATTGATAGGTATAGCGTGTGAGACTAAGGTTGATGGGATACG
>CAZSIG010000838.1:0-1849 GCA_964606195.1 uncultured Anaerolineales bacterium | reverse complement strand
AAAAAGATGGCGCCCGCCGCGCCGTGCAGCACGGTGATGGAGCGCGCTAACGACTCGGCGAGTAGTGCATCCAAATCAAGCGACTGACTCGCCGCTGCCGAGACCTCGTACAGGGCGGAGAGTTCCCGCGTTCGAGCGGCTACCCGCTGCTCCAACGTGATGTTCAGGGCGCGTATCTCGGACTCGGCGCGGCGGCGTTCGGCGATTTCCGTCCGCAGCGAATCCACCATTTTGTTGAAGGCGTTGGTCAAGAAACCGATTTCATCCGCCACGCGTACCGGCACCGTTACGCTCAAATCCCCCGCATCAACCTGGGCGACGCCTGCCAGCAGCTTGTCGAGCGGCTGAACTAAGCTGATCTGGAAGAAGCGCGGGAACACAAACAGCATCAGCAGGGTCGCGCCGATGATCAGGTAAACGAAGGGGCGCGATTTTTCGTGCAACATACGGCGATAGCTCAAATAGCTGTAGCCCACTTCGTATAGAGTAGTGCCATCTGGGGAAGCGAACGTGTAGCGGATGTAGTGCTGTTCCGGCGCGGCGTACGCGCCGCGATACGCGGGCACGCCCTCCGGAATGGTCAGATGGGCGTAGGAATCCAATTCCGCGAGGGAGAGCCAGGGATTTTCGCCCTGGACGTTTATACGGGCGCCGGCGATATCCTGCGTTATGCCGCGCCACGAGTGAGCGTCTTGCCGCTCGAAGATTTCCGCGCTTAAATCAGTCACGCGGGAAAAGAGCAAATTATAGTCATCGGCAAACATCCCCCCATCTGCCGCGCGCGCGGCGATGTACAGGACTTCGGAGGGGATTTGGGTCAGTTCGCGGATATCTAGTAGAGTTTTGATGTGCGCTAGTTCGCTATGCCGCGCTTTGTGATAAGCGGCGCGCTCGGCGCGCAGCGCGAGGGGATTGACCAAACCCAGAATGATGAGAAGCGTGACCAGCGAAATCCCGACTAACTTCGCCATGAAGGTTGAAGGCTCCGGCGCGTTGTCCACGTAGGTCAAGACGATGCCGAACAACATTAGCGAATATAGCGTGAAAAAACTGCCCGCCGGTAACACCGCGAGGGATTCCCCGATTTCCACCAGCGCAGCTAGGAGCGCGGTAGCCATCAACAGCGTAAAGTTTCGCGCGACGCGCGCTTCTTTATTTGGCGGACGCCACAAAAACGCGGCTATGTGTCGCCAGCGCGGCGCGGCGGGTTGAGCAATCATTGCCAGACGAATAGTTTTACGCAGCCAAACGATGAAGACCCAGAGGTGCCCCGCCAGATGCGCAATGTTGAACAGGGTAGCCGAAGTGATTTGGGAATTTCCTGTCGGGTTGAAAAAACCGTACAAAAACTGCCCGAAATTATACGCGGGCAGGGTGAGACTGGTGATGGCTTCGGCTATCGCCAGGCTTACTATTCCCAGTGCGACCGCGCCGGAAACAACCAATAGCCGCCGCGCCTCGCGCCGATAGACCGAGCGCGGGAAATGGTAAGCGAACTGTAGTTCGAGGATCAGCGCGAAAAGGGCTGAACTCATGCCCCCAATCCAAAAGATGTAACCGCCCAGGGGGGCGTAGACGGCGTGTCCGGCGAAACAGGAGAGCATCAGCATAGTCAACCCGCACAGCCAGCCGGTGAGGAGCCAGGTGAGTTTTGACTTATCCTGGCGACTGAATAGATAGCCGAGGATCACCAGGTGCCAGATGAGGACAGGTAGGTATTCCAGCGCGGGGGGAGAAATAAGTAATCGGTTCATCGGAAATCAAGTAGTTTCTAAATGATTAAGTCTTACGCAAACTACAGGAGCATTAACCGCCGAGAGCGCAGCGAACGCGGAGAATATCGCGCCGA
>CAZSIG010000837.1:0-1850 GCA_964606195.1 uncultured Anaerolineales bacterium | reverse complement strand
GGTATGGCGGCGGCTACAGCGGACGTTTTCTCCTTTTTAAGCCGCTAGAAGCCCGCGGTGAGGCGTAATTTTTGAGATATTATAGATTATGGGTTTGAATTTGAAATTAGCTTAGAGGCTATTTAGTAAGGACTTGTTTTTTTAGCGGTACGTACTGTGGTATGTACTTGGTACGTACTGTGGTATGTACTAAGTACGTACCACTAAATGGTCATTTATAAATCTTGTGCAAAATCCAGCACGATCTCGCGAATTAGTGCCGCTAGGGAGATGTCGCGCCGGCGTGCCTCGCGCGTCAGTTTCTCATGTAGTTCCAGGGTTACTTTACAGGCCACAGTTTTATGGGTTCGGTGATATGGAGTTTTCTTCTTTTTGGTTCCTACATCGGGCATCTCTATGTGGGAGACGCCACTTTTTATTCTAGCCATGGGTTACCACCTGCGCATAAATTCGCGATAGGCTACGGCTGATTTGGACTTGGGATATTTCTCCCAAATCGTCATACCGAAGCGACTCACTTTTCTCATATATTGACAATAAGGGATGTTATCAGCCACGAAAGCGCCGAAGGCTTTACGCATCTCGGTTAGCGCAGTTCGCGTCTCAAATGTCCCGTCTTCCACTTTGGAGGGGAGAATGATCAGTTCGGTGAGTTGCGCGTTCACTTGCCGCGCTTCAGAGAAATATTCCAACGCGTTGCCAATTCCCAACTCCGCGAGGTATTCGGTGGTTACAGGCAATATCCAGGTATGGGCGGCGCAGATCGCTTGCCAAAAGAGGGTATCGATCGCGGGGGATGTGTCTATGATGACATAGTCAAATCCCATGATATGATGTAGTTTTTCGGCGAGCAGACTGCGCGGTTTGCTGACTAGAAAGTTGCGCGTGTCATTTAGCTCGGCATCGGCGGGAATAATCCACCAATTGTCGCGAGAGTTATAGTTGCCCGCCGGAATCATTACATCGGCTATCTGGGTGCGTTTAGACTGCAACAGCTCCTCGACGCCGTATTGGAAGGGCATGTTGTCGTCCATTTCCAGCCATTTCAGCACATTGCCCTGGGGATCCAGATCGATGGTCAGCACTTTGCGCCCCTGCTGTGCCAAGTATGAGCTCATGGTAACGGCAGTGGTAGTTTTGGTCACGCCCCCTTTATTATTTGCGATAACAATAATCTCCATAATCTATCCCCCTACAACTTTCTAGCACGGCGCGGTTGGTCGTTGGGTGATGTATACTTTTTCCTGACAACTCTCTATATTATACCACAACCTAGCCCCCGCGCCCATTGGATGATGGATCTGATTTCCTCTATCTAATATTACCATGAGTTTATGTCATTTTTGCCTGTATTTGGGTAACAAAGTCGGTCTCAGATGTGGAAGTGGCGCGTTTTGTGGGGTATCAAGAATTAAATTTCGACAATCGTAAAATACTATGTTATAATACCTCTCCCACCGGCTTGCACGGTGGGGGGTTTGTTGGGGGGGATGGTTGCTGTTGCAATCTCCCCCCTCTTCTATGATGATTCCCGCTTGTTCCGCGATCTGTACTTGCGCCGTACCCCTTTTTTGATTCTCTCTTCTCTTTCGCGCATCCAGATGCGCGCATCTTCGTCTTGAATGACCCACATGTTGCCGCGCTTAGTTGCAGGCAAATTGCCGTCATAAATTTCCATGCGGATATAAGAATCATTCACTCGCGCTGCGGTAGACAGCTCAGTTACAGTCCAAAAGTCCATTATCAGATATTATACTAACAATAATGGCATTTTGTCAAATCGCGCCGCGCGAACCGCGATTTTTGCTCTGAACTGTCGAAATAACCCCTCCGTTCTCGTTGTAAAAACA
>CAZSIG010000836.1:0-1851 GCA_964606195.1 uncultured Anaerolineales bacterium | reverse complement strand
CCGAAGGACACAACGACATTACCAATGGATTGTACGTCAGCCAGGCACGCGGTAGTAATCAAGAGAAAATTGAGCGAGTTTTGACCGCGCTTAACGCGTTAGGTCGTATTGAAGAGATGCGCGGTTGGTCAGCGCAGGGTAATCCCACGCGTGAGGTTCTGCGTATGGCAGGCAAGGGCTTGTTAGCTGCCTTAATCGGTTATCTGGGCGGCACGTACAGCACCAACAAAATCGTTTCCTGGTTCATTTACGACCTTAGCCCTGAATTGCAAGAGCTTTTTATTACCACGTTGATGAATGGCGATGCCAGCGAATACGCGGACCATTACGATTATACCACCACTTCCAAGAAGCTAAGTCTAGGGCTTAGTTTGCTTTTGGCGATGAACGGCTACAAATTCAGCGTGTACGAGACTAGCTACGAGCAGGAAAATTGGCATGACCAATACATACTGCGAATATACAAGGACAAAAACGCGGCGGAGCGCTATCACCAAAATCAGTTGCTGGCGCGAGTATGTACTCACCGCGAGACATTCACCTACACGCGCGAGTACGAGTACGATTTGAGCGTGGACACCGCGTTGGAGAACTTCGCGGGCGGCAGCGGGTTGCTCTGTTTCCACAATACGCCTTTCACTAACCTAACGATGGACTTAACGCCTCCCTCGACCCTGCGCGATACGCCGGTCATTATCGGTGCGGAGATGCGCGATGAAACCTACGGCGACTTTCAGCGCGAGATGGATATGCTCAATCGCGCCTTCGCTGAAGTGATGTTAGAGGGAGACGCGAAGGGGCGCGTTTTCACCTTTCCCATTCCAACCTATAACGTCACCCCCGATTTCGATTGGGAAAACCCCGCGCTGGAGCCGGTCTGGACGATGACCGCGCGCTATGGCATTCCATATTGGGCGAACTTCGTCAACAGCGATATGAGCGCGGAGGACGCGCGCAGTATGTGTCCATTAGCAGGGCACACTGAAGTTGTCGTCCGTTCTAAACAGAATGGCATTCGCGTTGAACAAATCGTTCATATTGTCAACAACATGAAAGTTAAAGGCACGGAATACGAAGTTCTAACCCCCGCGGGTGATTGGGTTAAAGCCAAACCTGTTCAAGTTCCTATTACTGATGTTTATCGAGTTTGGTTAAGCAATGGTGTTTTTGTGGACATGGGTGAAAATCACCTTCAGCCTACGATGGGGAATGGGACATTGTCCGCGCGCGATTTAGCCGTTGATATGTGGTTGCCGTTTAACAGGACA
This sequence comes from uncultured Anaerolineales bacterium, assembly GCA_964606195.1. Classification (GTDB taxonomy): domain Bacteria; phylum Chloroflexota; class Anaerolineae; order CAZSIG01; family CAZSIG01; genus CAZSIG01. The sequence continues at coordinate 583 of CAZSIG010000836.1, read as the reverse complement.
AGTTTTGAGGGAGAGCTAGGGAATTACGATTTGGGTTACGTCGTTGGCGCGTATCTAGGCGATGGATCGCACGACGATAAATCTGTTATCTATTCCTTGTGTGCGTTCGAGAAAGATGATGAAACGGAACGCGAACTCACAAAAATATGGAATGATTTAGGTTTTTTCGTCAAGGTGACGGAGAGTAAGAGAAATGTTCGCTTTCTACGAGTGAGTGCTGGGTCTTACACTTTGATAAAACGTTTTGTCAAGGGAAGCGTCGCTCTGGATAAATGTTTGACTAGACTAGTGTTTAACGGAAGTGTAGCATTTAAGTCTGGTATCTTGGATGGATTTCGCGCAACAGATGGCGCGAGAGAAAGGAAACGACTCTACACGATTTCTGAATCTTTAAGACACGATATGACTTTCCTGCTATCCTCTCTAGGTAGAAAATATAACATCTCTAGCTATGACGATAGAGAAGATAGATTATCGGAAAAGCCAGTTTATAGAATTGATTATCCCGAAAGAACAAATTACGGCGATTTCTATAAAGAGGATGATGCTTATCATTACTACCGCGTCACTAAAATAGAGCGAT
>CAZSIG010000835.1:0-1853 GCA_964606195.1 uncultured Anaerolineales bacterium | reverse complement strand
TCATTCCTAAGCGCGGCGCGTAGTATCTCGCTCGCCATCACCGCCGCGGCTGATGGATCCTCCCCCTCGTTGTCCACGACGACCGCGATAGCATACTGTGGCGCGTCTGCGGGCGCGAAACCGATGAACCAGGCGGGCAACTCGCCGCGCTGTGTTCCCGCCGCTGCGCCGATTTGTCCCGCGACCTTCATCTCAGATAAGCGCGCCGCCTGCGCCCAACCCTCCTCAACCGCGATAACCATCGCCTCCTTGACCAATGGCGCCGCCCATGACGCGATTACCGGCTCGACATTCGATGCGGCATCGGGCAGCAAGCGCGGTGTAACCCTCACGCCCTCGTTGGCGATCGTCGCGGCGACCAGTGCCATCTGCAACGCCGTAACACGACTTTCGCCGTCCCCACTCGCGGTCTGCGCCAGCACTAAATCATCTAATAAAGACCGATATGTCAGACGGCTCGGTTCTACCTCTATGGCCAGGGGGATAGCGGTATCGAAACCCAAGCCGCGCGCCAGAGTCTCGAAATGCCCCGCGCCGACCTGCAACCCAAGTTGGGCGAAGGTGGTCTTGCACTGATACGCGTAGGCGTGTGCCAGGTCGAAAGAGGTGATTTCGGGATGGTTTCCGCAACGAATCGGCACGCGGTTTACGATGATGAAGTCATCTTCGTCGGTGAATACATCGGTCAATTGAACGCGCCGCGTCTCCAGCGCGGCAGCCAGCGTGAGCGTTTGCAATGTCGCGCCGGGGGGATATAACCATTCAGCCGCGCGATTGACCATACTCTCCGCGCCGCGCCTAATCTCGTCCGCATCATCGCCCCAACTTTGCGGGTCGGGATATGGGTGACTGGCGAGGGCGAGAATCTCTCCGGTGCGCGAATTTAGTAAAACAATCGCGCCGGTCTGTGTGCCTAACGCGGCATCAGCAAGCTGCTGCAAACGTAAATCGAGCGTTAGAGTAATGTCATCTCCCTGCTCAACGCGGTGAAACAGCCGATTTTTCCAGGCAGTGAAGCTGTCTATGGTGTCTAAACCGCGCAGATGGTCATTTTTCGTCAGTTCTATACCGGTCGCGCCCGCGCGCGGGTGATATATGCCGATGGTGGCGACCAGCGCGGGATAGTGATACACACGCTGCGCGGCGCCACCGACCATTTCCGTATGAGCTAGAACGCGCCCGGCGCGGTCAAAGATGCGCCCGCGTTGCAATCTACGCTCGCGCTCGTATGCGCCGACGGTGTCGTAGCGCGCCAACAGTTTCTCTCCCGGCACCACCTGCCAGTAGAGCGGCGTCACCGCCAGTATCACGAAACATATTAACAGCGTCACCGCGAGGCGGTAGATGTTATTTCTCATTGCCATTGCGCGAAATAATAGCGATAAAACCGCTTTTTGTCAAACTTGGCTTTGCCGGCTGGCTCGCCCTGTTTCTGAAATACGTTGCACCTCAGGGCTTGTAGGGTTTTCTCAAAATATAAACCGCGCGGTAAAAACCTCCCACAGGTTTGAGTTTCCTGACCAAATATATTGTTCTACAGCCGTAACCATGCTGGAGCAAGGCTCTTTTGTCCCAACCTGCGGGACGCGGAGCGGCGCGACTTTGAGAAAACCCCATTTCTCTACACTATCAATATATGGTATAATAGTCATAAGTACATTTCCGCCTTAATGTCACGCGAATGTGGTGTCGAAAGGAGGTGATGCCTGACACGCGGTGGGTCCACGGTTATCCCCCCGCCCATAGCGTATGAATGGATGACCCCAAAATGCCCGATGCCGATGATTGAAATCATCGGCTGCTAAGCAAAGGGCGTTGAAAACGCCCTGGTCTGAACCTGTTTCAACAGGTTT
>CAZSIG010000834.1:0-1855 GCA_964606195.1 uncultured Anaerolineales bacterium | reverse complement strand
GAATATCTGGTGACATTCTGTTTCACAGTGGTCGGCGCGATGTTGGCATTTCTGTGGTATAATGCCCACCCCGCGCAGGTCTTCATGGGCGATACCGGCTCGCTCGCGCTGGGCGCGACGCTCGCCACCGTCGCGTTGATGACCGGGCAATGGCTGTTGCTCCCAGTCGTCGCTATCGTTTTCGTCATAGAGGCACTCTCCGTGATAATTCAAACCACCGTGCGGCGGTTGTTCAACGACAAGCGATTTTTCAAGATGGCACCAATTCACCATCATTTCGAGCTATCCGGGTGGGCAGAGACGAAAATCACGATTCGTTTTTGGATTATCGGACTAGTCGGCGCGTTATTGGGAACCGCGCTGGCGTTGATTTAGCTACGAATCACGCGGTTCGTGAAACCTCTGAATGCCAATCACTGTGGAGGTTTGCAGTGAGCAACTTGATCGAGACAGGTAAAAGATGGACAGTGCAAGACCGCTATGGCAATCAAATATACCTCTCCCACGAACGGTGGCAGCACATCATTGAACCATTCAATCATCCTGACATGGAGGGGTACGAAGAATACTTGAGGTCAACTATTCAAGCCGGTCGTAGGATACAAGATTCCCTGATTCCTAACAAATACTATTATCGCAAGGAATTTGCTGATCTGCCTAATGGTAACAACCATATCATCGCGGTAGTGGTTTTCAAACTCTTTGTTGATAGGCGCGGTAAATCTATTCCCAATAATTTCATCATCACTGCCTATCAGAACTTCATTTATAATTAGTGAGAAAAAAATGAATAAGAATGCTGAAAACATCATATACAACTATGACGAAGAAGGAGACATTCTCTATATCTCTTTTCGTCCCGGCGCGGAGGGCATGGGCATTAACCTGACCGAGCATATTCTATTACGTTTCAATCCTCAAACGAAAGAGCCGATAGGCCTAACCTTATTGGATTTCTCAGTATTGGTGTCTCCGACAGACATGGGGCCCAGAAATTTCCCTCTAACCGAATTGGACAAACTGCCCGCGGAGTTGCGCCAAACGGTCATGGAAATCATTACCAGCGCGCCAGTCAACCGTGTGTTGAAGGTAGCTGCTTTTTACGCGACGCCCGCACAGTATATCCCGATTACGCGCGTGGAAAGAACATCAGCGATACCCGTGCCCGCGTGAAGATGAAGTCAGGAAACAATCAAGGTGAAGCACTCAAAAAATCTCCACGCTATTCTCGGACACCGCGCAACCATCATCGGCATAGCCCGTGAGGGCGCGGCATTGGCGAAGTTTCTCGCTCAACGCGGCGTAAACGTCATCGTCAGTGACGCGAAGGATGAAACAGCCCTGCAAGATACGCTAACATCGCTCGCAGGACTGCCCATAGAATACGCACTAGGAGGACACCCAACTAGAATACTAGATACCGACATACTGTTCGTCAGTCCGGGCGTGCCGATAGATATTCCCATCTTGCAAGAGGCGCGGGCGCGTGGTGTACCTATCAGCAGCGAGACGCGATTGTTTTTCGCCCTTTGCCCCGCGCCGATAATTGGCATCACCGGCTCCAGCGGCAAGACGACAACGACCACGCTAGTGGGGGAAATGCTGCGGGCAAGCGGCTATGAAACTCTGGTCGGGGGCAACATCGGTAATCCCCTGATTGGACATCTCTACGAGATTACGCCAGAGACTAAGATTGTGATGGAATTATCAAGTTTTCAATTAGAGTATTTTACGCCCGCTTACGGTGAGACGGGTTTCCATACCTGTCGCAGCCCGCACATCGCGGCGATCCTTAACATCACCCCCAATCACCTCGACCGCCATCCCTCGATGGACGCGTACATCGCCGCGAAGA
>CAZSIG010000833.1:0-1856 GCA_964606195.1 uncultured Anaerolineales bacterium | reverse complement strand
CGAGAAAGGCCACTCATCCTTCGTGAAAAATTCAACTACAGCATCAAATAATTGTCCCATTCAAATCTTCCTCTCTTTATCATTTATGCAAAACGCGGCATTAGACTAGAGCAACGAGAAATGAAACTATTAGGACTTACGCAAATTCAGCATAATTCCACCGCCGAGGACGCGAAGCTTTCAGGATAGTTTTTCAGTGCATCGCGAACTTGAACCTTAATGAATAATTATGAGCGTGCATGACAGCGAAAAATACTTTATCTTCCTCTTCTCCGCGTCCTCAGCGCTCTCTGCGGTAAAAATTGTAAGTCCTAACTATCTAACTGTCATATCCCTTTCAAACTTCTAATTCCCAATTCGCAAATCCGCCTCACTCACCAGCCGCCCCGCCTTCTGCAACTCCCGCCGCGTCGCGTGCAGCAGGTGGTTCATCGAAACCTCTCTGCCATCCGCGGCTGCCAGATGCGCGGCGTGAACGATGACATTGCGAATCCCCCCACCGGACAGCTTAAACCGCCGCGCCATCAACGCCAAGTCGAGCTCCGCTTGATGCGGAACGCTCGTCGGGAACAAGGCTTGCCATATCCGTAAACGGTCTGCCTCACCCGGAAAAGGAAACTCGACCACGAAGCGCAGCCGCCGCGTGAAGGCTTCATCCAGATTTGCCCGCAGATTAGTAGCCAAAATAGCCACACCATCATACGTCTCCATACGTTGTAACAGATAGCTTATCTCAATATTGGCATAACGGTCGTGCGCGTCGCGCACCGCGGAACGCTTACCGAAGAGGGCGTCAGCTTCATCGAAGAAGAGAATGGCGTTGCTGCTCTCCGCCTCGTCGAAAACTCGCGATAAGTTCTTCTCCGTTTCGCCAATGTATTTGCTGACCACAGTTGATAGGTCAATCTTATACAAGTCGAAACCCAAATCGCGCGCGAGCACTTCGGCAGCCATAGTCTTGCCGGTGCCCGGAGGACCGGCGAACAGGACGGTGATGCCCGCGCCAGAGACTAACTTCGCGCCCAAGCCCCACTCATCCAGCACGATGGGGCGTCCTCGCACGGTAGCGACGAGTTCGCGCAAGATGATTAGCTGATCATTCGGTAAAATGAGGTCACTCCAATTATAGCGCGGGACAATTTTTCGCGCCAATGCCGCCAAGCGCGGGTTAGAGTGATCCCGCGCCGCCGCGTAGAGGTCATCATCATGTATTTCACCACCGCGCTGCGCCGCCATATTTTTCGCCGTCGCGACCGCGTCGCGAATTTGGCTCGAAGACAGGATAAACTGCCCCGCCAGCGAACCGATGTCCAATTCACCGGCCTTCTCCGTCCCATTCAGAAAATATCTCCAGATAGCGCGCCGCTGTGCGGGGGACGGACGGGGAAAATCGAGCCATATCACCGGACGCTGAAAGCCGGTATTTCTAATCTGCCACTTCTGCCGCCCCGCGACGATGACCGCTCCGGCATAGGCATATAAGCAAGCCAATAACTCAGGCGGCGGCGCGCCATCTTCGATACAAACGTCCCAACCGGCGAAATAAGGGACCGCCCCGAACAAGCGCGCATCGCGCAGAGCTAGGTCAATCACTTCTACGGCGGCAGCTTCGGATGTAACCGCGCCAATACCTGTTATAGTTTTCTGGATTATACGCAGCGCCGCGGGAAAATCGACCATTAGCAGCGGTGCTTGTGCCCGCGCCGCCAGCAGCCGCGCCGCCGCGCGTTGGCTCAGTTCATCGTCGCCGTAAAAAGCAAATAGCGTTGGCTGAACCGCGTCGTCTTGGTGAATATTCTGCATATATTTCTCAGCCAACAGCTTATCCGCCTCCGAAACTCGCGGCGTCTCTAAAG
>CAZSIG010000832.1:0-1860 GCA_964606195.1 uncultured Anaerolineales bacterium | reverse complement strand
CAATGTAGTAAGGTAGTCCGCAATTGGCAAATGATATATAAGGACCGCGCTCCAGAATGAGTATTTCAGCGTCTTCGTCCATGCGCCGCAGCCGCGTCGCCACACTTGCGCCGCCAGCAACTCCACCCACAATCACAACTTTCATAAAACTAAAACCTCCAAATTCTATATCAATGAATTAAATCGCGTTCAAAATAATTCATGCGCGGTCATAAGTGTGCAAAAATTCGGCATGGTTCAGAATTCCGCGAAGTTAGTTTTACCTTAAGTCAGTCCTAACAACGCCAGGGGGGCGGCGGGCACATCTAGCCCCACCAGTTGCGCGGGACTTTTCCCGGCGCGCTTTCCGCGGCCAACAGGACGCACATTATGCAAAAAGCGTATTTTCGCATAGAAACACGTTTTGGGCTAGCGCGCTTGGGTAAAACTAACTTGAACCATGCCTAATCCTGCTCTCAAGATTTACAGAGAGCAGGATTGTTGCGAATCTAATCCCATACTCCGGCAATACTGCCGTAGCTAGTCAAAACTTTTCTGGACAACCTTCAATGCGCGGCGCGGCAGCGTTCGTCGCCCACTGACGATGGTGGAACTAGCGCGATGTCACCACCATCGTGATCGTCCACAGTCTGGCTACCAAGAGCAGTTGTGCCCGGAGCAACCTCATAACAAACAGCGAAAGCCAATTTCCCAGACATTAACGTCTCTTGCGCAAGAACGCGGGAATATCTAAATTGTCCTGGTCGAACGAGCGCACCGGAAACTCTATTGGGGGACGGCGTTGCGCGTTGTTTTGCGGCTCTGCCGGTTGACTCGCCGTCGCGGTGGTGCGTACCTGCATCGTCGAAGGACGACCGGCGCGTTTAGCCACGGAGTCAAAGCCGGTCGCGATGACGGTGATTTGCACCTCGTCGCCCATCTCTGGATCAATCACCGCGCCGAAGATGATATTGGCATCCGAGTCAGTCATATCCCGAATCATCTGTGCCGCCTCGTTCACCTCGAACAATGTCATACCGGGACCACCTAGTACGTTGAGTAACACCCCGCGCGCCCCATCGATGGTCACATCCAACAACGGACTGGCGATCGCCGCCTGTGCCGCTTCCATCGCCCGATTGTCACCCGCGCCGCGTCCGATTGCCATCAGCGCCGAACCACCTTCGGACATGATCGATTTAACATCCGCGAAGTCCAGGTTAATCAACCCGGGCACAGTGATCAACTCCGAGATACCTTGAATACCCTGTCGCAGCACATCGTCCGCCGCGCTGAATGCCTCCTCGATAGTCGCTTTCTTATCCACAATCTCCAATATGCGATCGTTGGGAATGACGATCAAAGTGTCAACCTCTTCTTTGAGCAACGCGATCCCATCCTCTGCCGCGCGCTGCCGCCGCGCCCCTTCAAAGGAGAATGGCTTAGTCACTACACCGATCGTCAGCGCGCCCGCGTCTTTGGCGATCTGGGCGATAATCGGCGAAGCTCCCGTGCCGGTGCCGCCGCCGATACCCGCGGTGATGAACACCATATCCGCGCCCTCGATAACTTCAGCGACATCCGCCGCGCTCTCCTCCGCCGCTTTAAGCCCGATTTCCGGATCCCCTCCAGACCCCAAACCGCGCGTCAACTTATCTCCAATCCGCAGATGCACCGGCGATTGTGACCGCATCAAGGCTTGCGCGTCGGTATTCACCGCGATAAATTCCACGCCTTGCAAGCCGGACATAATCATCCGATCCACCGCGTTAGAGCCCCCGCCCCCTACTCCGATAACTTTGATTTGAGCAAAATTCTCAATCTGTGGCATCTTTCTCATCTTCTCACTCCTTCCTTAACTAAATTGATTTTACCTAACAC
>CAZSIG010000831.1:0-1861 GCA_964606195.1 uncultured Anaerolineales bacterium | reverse complement strand
CAGGGCGCAATCCCCATTGCGCCTATTTTCGGAGTAGTTTTTTAGCGCGCCGCGAATATGACTTTTACGGTAATTATCGAACATGAAGCAGATCGACGCGACAGTAGTTAAAGTAGAGCCTTATACTCCGCGTTACGTGCGGATGCGATTATACGCGCCGGAGATAGCCGCGAGTTTTCAGGCGGGACAGTTTCTGATGGCGCGATGTGGGGATGGTTACTCGCCGTACTTGCGCCGGATGCTATTCCCCGCGCATGTATACTCCGCGGCGGGGGATAAGAGCGCGAATAAGCTAGATGTGATTTTCTATCCCGATGAACCGGGGTTGAATTGGCTCAGCCATTTACCGCCGAGTGCTGAAGTGGACATAGTGGGCGCGTTAGGACGTGGCTTTAAGTTGAATTCAGCCACGCGGCGGTTGTTGCTGTTAGCGCAGGGTGATTATATTATTCCCTTGCTCACAGTTTTGACGCGCGAAACAGTGCAAAACATGGAAGTTGTGTTGATCGTGGAGAGCGTTAATAGGGAGATGGTTTTTCCTCCGGCTCTCCTGCCGCGCCGCGTGGAGTATAACATCGCTACATTGGATGGTTCGTGGGGCTATCACGGCGGCGCCTTGGATATCGCGAGTGACGCTATCGTCTGGGCGGATCAGATCTATGCGGCGGGGGAAAATATATGGTACAGTGAACTGCACCGCGTGGTCGAGCGAGAGAGATTTAAGATATCGCGTGGTTTTGCCCAAGTGGTGCTGAACGCGCCGATGGCATGTGGAATGGGCGTATGTATGGGCTGCGCGGTTGAGACCGCGCGCGGAATGCGGCGCGTCTGTGTGGATGGTCCCGTTTTTGACCTGCGAGATTGTATGCTATGAACGATAACTTACCGATCGAATTAGCTCCAAATAATAAACGCGGGTTGACTTTACAATCTCCCATAATTATCGCGGGCGGCTACGGTGTGGAATATGAGAAGTTGATAAACTTAGCTGATGTGGGGGCTATCGTCACCAGCGTCGTTACCTTGTATCCACAACGCGGCGCGCCACAACCGCGTTTGGCGGAGATACCGGGGGGCTTCGTACTTCACACCGGTTATCAGAACATCGGTTTGGACAGGTTGCGACGGCGCTACACGGCGAAATGGACGCGCATCGGGGTGCCAGTTATAGTCAGTATCAGGGGAAACGACGCGGAGAAATACGCGCGTTTAGCTGAGAAGTTGGAGCGCTTGAAAGGGGTTGCAGGATTGGAGATCAATCTTCCTACCGATGTGGATGAGGACTACGCCTTTTTGCTCACGGAGACGACGCGATATGCCACCGAGTTGCCTGTTATCGTCAGGCTTCCCCTGTTTTCCATTTCGACGGTCTCTGCCGCGGTGGTAGAAGCGGGGGCACATGCCCTGACTTTGATCGCTCCACCGCGCGGTTTGGCGTTTAATCGTGCTGGACACGCGGTGAGTGGAAGGGTGTACGGTGTGGGGGTAAAGCCGCTGGCGTTACAGGCTGTTCGCGATGTAGGAGCGAATCTGGATGTACCCATAATCGGCGCGGGGGGCGTTCACACCGTCGAAGATGTGCGAGATTTTCTAACGGCGGGAGCGTGCGCGGTGCAGATAGACAGTGCGCTATTTGGCGATGCGCACCGCGTGAACGAGATTATTCGGCTAGGGCGTGAGGGGAAAATAGCAGCGAATTTAGCGGATTGAAATCGCGTACATTTCAGCAAAGGTATCAAGTAGTTCGGTCTGAATTTGGGATGATTCTATAGGACTTACGCAAGTTCATAATAATTTCACCGCCGAGGGCGCGGAGAGCGCAGAGTTTTCCGGATAGTTTTTTAGCGCGCCGCGCATATGA
>CAZSIG010000830.1:0-1861 GCA_964606195.1 uncultured Anaerolineales bacterium | reverse complement strand
AAATCGAACGCTTCATCCCAATCGACCTCCTCAAGCGCGCCATTTTTACGTATCATTGGAGCGCGCAGTCGCGCCGCGTCGTTGATGTAGCGAAAACCGTAGCGGCCTTTCACACAGAGGTTGCCGAAATCGTTGACCACCGCCTCTTTATCCGCTGTCACCTTCACCACGCGGTCTTCTAGCATCTCCGCCTGCATGGTACAGCCCACGCTGCAATACTGGCAGATCGTCGGCGCGCTTTCCGTGACCCAAGGACCCGGCTTAACTGCGTCGGGCACATCGGTGAGCGCGCCGGTGGGGCAGGTCTCGACGCACTGCCCACAGGAGATACAGTGCGACTCCGCGAGCGGCACTTCGAGCGCGGGTTTCACTTTGGCGTCAAAACCGCGATTCACGAAACCGTACACTCCTAAGCCCATCACCTCATCGCAGATGCGCACGCAGCGCCCGCACAGGATACATTTGTTCAGGTCGATGCGAATAAACGGGTGACTGTCATCGACATCACCATCGTAATACTCGCCCGCGAAGTTGTCTTGCTCCGCCGCGTAATCAGTGGAATAGCGCTGTAAATCACAATCGAAGAACGACTGACAACCGCACTCCAGACAGCGCAGCGATTCCGCGCCAACCTGTTCCTCCGAGAAGCCAAGTTCGATTTCGTCCCAAGTGTGCTTGCGTTCCTCCGGATCGCGCACCGGCATTTTCTGCAACGGCGCTTTGGCAGTATTCGCGAAATCATCCGCGGTCGGTTTGCTGAGTGTATCCTTGCGGCTGACGAACGGCTCCTGCGCGGGGCGAATTCGCTCGCCGGTCAGATACTCGTGAATCGCCAGCGCGGCTGCACGTCCATCGGCGATCGCCTCAATCGCCGCGCCGGGACCGCGCACCACATCGCCGCCGCTGAAGACGCCGGGAATGTTCGTCTCCATCGTCTCCGCGTCAACCTCGATAGTCCCCCAGCGACTCGTTTTCATACCCTGCAAATCCTCATCCGTCGTCATAAAACTGAGGTCGGCGCGCTGACCGATCGCCGCGATGACCCAATCGACATCGATGATGTAATTAGAACCCTCAATCGGAATCGGGCGGCGCCGCCCGCTGGCGTCCGGTTCGCCCAGTTCCATCTTCACACATTCGATGCCGGTCACGCGCCCCGCGTCGTTGGTCACAACCTTAACCGGTGAAGTGAGAAACACGAAGTTGATACCCTCCTCCTCGCCCTCCTCAATCTCCATCTCATTTGCGGGCATCTCCTTGACGGTGCGGCGGTAGACGATGCTCACCTCATTCGCGCCGAGCCGCAGGGAAGTCCGCGCCGCGTCCATCGCGGTGTTGCCGCCGCCGATGACCGCGACTTTGCCCTCGAGCGCGGTCACTTTACCCTGTTTGACATCCTCCAGCAGGTCGATGCCGGAGAGCACCCCCTCCGCGTCCTCGTTCTCCACTCTCATGCTCGTGCTCGACTGCGCGCCGAGACCTAAATATACCGCTTCATAGTCGTCATCGAGCAGCGTTTCGAGCGTGAAATCGCGCCCCAAAGTCTGGTCGCATAGAATCTCCACGCCCAAGCCGGTGATGCCCTCAATCTCTTTATCCAACACATCTTGCGGCAAGCGGTACTGCGGGATGCCCCACCGCAACATACCGCCCGCTTTACAGTTACTCTCGAATACGTCTACGTGATGTCCTCGCGTGCGTAGGTAATACGCGCAGGATAATCCGCTCGGCCCCGCGCCGACTATCGCGACTTTGCAGCCGGTGTCAGGCGCGACATGCGGAAAATAGCGGTCGGGACTGTTCAAGTCGAAATCCGCGACGAACCGCTTCACGTGGTCAATCGCGACGTGGTCATCCACCA
>CAZSIG010000829.1:0-1863 GCA_964606195.1 uncultured Anaerolineales bacterium | reverse complement strand
CGGCGTATTCTCCGCGCTGGCGGTGCTGACCAAAACTCCGGGGTTATTCCTCGCACCGTTTTTGTCTCTGTTATACCTCGTCGCGACGGTCGTCAGGCTCAGCAAAAACCGCGACTGGCGCGCCGAAATTCGTAACTTGCGCGCCGTGATATTCGCCCTTTGTATCGCACTCATCGTCACCGTGGTGTTATTCCCCGCGCTGTTGGTACAACCAATAGAGACCGTGCGTGCCGCGCTGGGACAAACTATGGAGTACGCGGTTGACCCCAACGAGGTGGCATTTTTCATGGGCGAGGTCGCGGAGACGCCCGGCGGCGCGGTGCTCTATCCGGTGGTGTGGTGGTTTCAAACGACGCCGTTGACGGTGTGCGGTATCCTCTGTCTGCTGATTTTCGCGGGATACGCAAAAATAGCCAATCAAGCACAGAGACGCGAAACTTCGCCAAATAGCTCTCCAAAATCCACGGCGCTCTCCGCGACTCTGTGGTTAATTATCTACGCGGTCGGCTTCGCCGCGTTTTTGACCCTCGGCGCAAAGAACAAGCCGCGCTATCTCATTCCCACGATAACCGCGCTTGATCTCGTCGCGGGGGTGGGCATCGCTTATCTAGTCGATTTCGTGGGCGATAGGCTGCCCACGGCGCGGGCGATGGTTCGAGTAATCGTGACGGCAATCGTGCTGCTCGTGACTTTCGCCACAATCATCGTATATCGCCCCTATTACCTGTCTTACTACAACCCATTGGCGGGCGGGAGCGCGGCGGCGGTCAAGACTATCGTCGTCGGCTGGGGCGAGGGACTGGAACAAGCCGCGGAGTACTTGAACGAACTCCCCGACGCGGAGGTGGTCGCCTCGCACTATTCCTCGACCTTCATCCCGTTTTTCGACAACAGCGTGGTCAGTCTGGAGCATCACGATCCCGCGATGGTCGATTACCTGATGTTCTACATCAGCCGCGAGATACAGCGCAGGACGGTCGAGGAGGTTCTTGAGCAATATTACGGCAAAGAGACACCGGTGAAGGTGATTCGGATTCACGGTATCGACTACGTGCTGATTTACCGCAACAAACACTTTCGCGAAATCCTCGATTACATCGAGCCGCGCGCCGCCGAAGACGACGCGATTGTGCTCCCCGTTCCGTCCAATTTTCACAAATACGACCGCGGCGCGCTGCCCTACTACACCGTCATCGGCGACGAGGATGAGGTCGCCGCGCAACTGGCGGAAATCGCCGCGCCGCACCGCCGCGTCTGGTACATCGCGTATCCCGACGCGGGGGAGAAGGTCACGTTTTATCTCCAAACCAGATGCCGCCGCATCTCCGAACAGGAGTTGTCCGGCGCGACGGTGTATTCGTATGACTTGCCCGCAAGCGCGGCGTTCGCACCGCCCCCGTTGCAAGACGCCTTCGCCGATTTCAGCGGCAAGTTCCAATTATTGCAATACCGCGTCACCCCCACCGCCGCGTGGCAGCGAGATATTGGCGTGAATCTCAACTGGCAGATGGGCGAAGACGCGGAGGATTACCACGCTTTCCTGCATCTGGTGGACGCGCAGGGGCATCGGTGGGGACAGTTCGACGCGCCGCTACGGGCGCGCTACGCGGTGCCGCTCGAAATGGGCACGCCCGCGGGTGATTACGAACTGCTGATTGGCGTGTACCGCTGGAGCACCGGCGAGCGGCTGACGCTGGCAGACGGCACAAGCACGGTTTACTCACTGGGTAAAGTGCGCGTTGAGTCCGCACCGGTCATACCCAGCATGGCTAATCCGGAGATTCCCACGCCGCTGGCGCATGAATTCAACGCGGGACTGCGGCTGTTGGGCTACGATTTACCCAGCGCGCTGGCGCGCACCGG
>CAZSIG010000828.1:0-1868 GCA_964606195.1 uncultured Anaerolineales bacterium | reverse complement strand
TGATATTTGTCGGGCTGAATATGCTCGAAGGGCAGGTCGCGCAGGCGATTATCGCGCAGATACGCCTTCTTCGTTTCGGCGCGCAGGTAATCGTCTACGCAGTTGTAGAAAATCTTGCACCCCTCCGCGCCCTCCTTACGCACCAGAAAATATACCGCGACGCCGACGCGAATCTGATCGCTGAAGACGTTGCCCCCCTCACGCCGCCGCCGTTCGCCACTGGTGCGCGCGTTCCCCTTCATGTCCACGACGTAGATTTCATTGAACTCCTCCGCGATTACTTCCCTGAACCCGTCGTAGGTGCGCGCGTTGATAAAAGAATTATTCGAGACGAACGCGATGATGCCGTTATCCGCCAAGCGGTCGCTCGCCCAGCGAATGAACCGCGCATACATATCGTACAGTTTGGTTTTCTGCGCGGTGCTTCGCTTGATATAAGTCTCCTTGATGCGCGCGTCCACGCCGGGGTATTCGCGGTTTTTGTTATTCTCGTTCTCGTTCAATTGGTTCGCGTTGTAGGGGGGATTGCCGATGATGACCGAGATTTTGCGCGCGTTCTGCCGCCTAATCCGCTCCAGATTTTCATCGGACAAGCCGAACATATCGTACTGTTTCCCCGCGTACGCGAATCCCAGATTATCGAGCGTATCGACGAAGCAGATATTCGGGAACTCCGCGTACTCGTCCATCTTCTGCGCGTAGGTGTATTCGATGTTGAGGTTCGCGATGTAGTAGGGGAGAATCGCCACCTCGTTGCAGTGAATCTCATGTTCGTACTTATACGGCAGGCGGTGGCGCGGTAGGTACTCAATCAATTCGGTGATGAAGGTCCCCGTGCCGGTCGCGGGGTCGAGAATCTCCACATCCTCGTCCGCCAACAGCCGCCCGAAGTGCTGGAAACAGAGATAATCCGCGCCCTCGACCATGAACCGCACAATTTCGTTCGGCGTGTAGATGATGCCGAGCCGGTCTGCCCCCGCGGGGTTATAGGCGCGGTAAAAATTCTCGTACACCACCTTGAGAAAGCGCTGTTTCTCGTGATGGTTATAGATGTTGCTCGCGGCAGCCTTGATGATTTTGGAATAGGGGGCGATGCGGCGCAGGATATTCTTGCGCAGCGCGCCGGTGAAGAACGCGCCGATGACCTTTTGCAGCTCTTTGGCGATGCTGTTGTGCCGATGAAACTGCGATTCGCCGAAGACGGTGATGAAAATATCTTCGGTCAGGATATGCTGAATGATCATCTCGCGCACGTCCGCCATGACGATGTGCGGATTGATCGCTTGCTGACACAACTCCAGAAATCGCTGCCGCGCGGCGGCGAACGCGTCGTTGCGCCGCGCCTGCGCCTCGATGATGCCGCGTAATTCGGTGAGCAGGTCGGGCAAATCCTCCTTGAACTTCTCAATCGCCTCGCGAAAGGTCTGTACCTCGCGCGGCTCGTAAGTGACGAAGGCGGTCAACAGGGCGTGCAGCGCGCTCGTGTCCGTCATCGCGGCGCGGGCGACCTCCTGCCCATCCTGAATCAGCACCGCGGTGCGGCTGTCCTCGAAGAGGATATTCGCGGTGGGATAGCCCTTCTCCAGCTTACGCGCGATTTCGTCGTCGAGCACGTCGTACTCATCTTTGCTCTCCCAATAGCCCCAATCCTGCCGTAACGCGTCCTTCAGCGTGCCGTCGGGGCGGACGGTGGTGTCGTATTTGGTCTTGTAGTCGAGTTCCGCGATGAGTTCGAGGTGTTTGTCCGCGCAGTACTGCCGAAGCAGATTTTGAAACGCGCCGCGGATCGCGCTCTCGTTGCGCGACCCGCCATATTGGACGATGCGCTCGACTTGGGTATGATATTGTTGGATAAGTTGCAGGGACAT
>CAZSIG010000827.1:0-1869 GCA_964606195.1 uncultured Anaerolineales bacterium | reverse complement strand
CGAATTCAAAACCGGTATTGGCGCGAATCAGCGTCCCCAACTGCGCGGTCGCGTTATTCTCAACCAACACTGCGCGCTTCGCCGCGTTGAGTAACTCCACTGTCGCTTCAGCGGGGAAAGGCCATAAATCAATGTAATTGATTAGATTTGCCATATTCACCTGCTGCGCGTTCAGGCGGTCTACCGTCTCCCGCAGCGCGCCGTAAGTCGAACCCCACCCCACAAAGGTAATTTCAGCCTCCGCGGGACCATAAGTCACCGGCGCGGAGATTTCCTGTGCCATTCCGTTCAGCTTCCGCAATCGCTTATCGACCTGCGCGGTGCGCATATTCGCCTTCTCCGTAATCGCGCCGCGCTCATCATGCTCGTTACCCGCCGCGACCCACACCGCGTTAGGGTGTCCCGGCGTGGTGCGCGGTGACACGCCCGACTCGGTGATTCTATAGCGCAGATACGGTTCGGACAGCGCGTTTAAGTCGGCATCGCTCAGGAGCGCGCCGCGGTCAAGCTCCACTTCGTCGAAATCGAACGCGTCAAGCTCTACCGTGCGCGTCGCGCCCACCAGATAATGGTCGCTGAGCACCAACGCGGGAGTTTGATACCTGTCCGCCAGATTGAAGGCGCGCCAGCCCGCCCTGAAACACTCCTCGTGGGAATTCGGCGTCAGCAGAAAGCGCGGAAATTCGCCCTGCGAGGCGTGCAACATGAACAGCATATCACCCTGCTCCTGTCGCGTGGGCAAGCCGGTCGCGGGGCCAGGGCGCTGCGCGTTATAGACCACAATCGGCGTCTCGGTGATCCCCGCCAACCCCAGCGCCTCCGTCATCAGCGAGAAGCCGCCGCCGGAAGTCGGCACCAGCGCTCGCGCTCCCATGTGTCCCGCCCCGATAGCCATGTTAATCGCCGCGAGTTCATCTTCCGTGTGCTTAATCACAACTCCGTAATCGACCGCGTGAGCCGCCATCCAATGCAACACCGGTGAGCCGGGGGTCATGGGATAGCCGGACACGAAGCGGCAGCCGCCCGCCAGCGCACCGAGCGCGAAGGCTTGAGTGCCATTGACCGTCATTCGGCGCGGGGCGTCGGGAACCGCTTTCAGTTTATACGCGAAATCCGCCGCGTATTTCGTCCCCTCTACGCGCCCCGCTTCAGCAGCCGCGAGGTTGCCATCGACGATTTTCTGCCCCTTGCGGGCGAAGTTGTCGCGAATCACGCGGTTAATCGGCTCCAAATCAAATCCCGTCAGCCCCGCGATGAATCCGAGTGATACAGTGTTACGCGCAATCACCTTCCCCGCCTGTTGCTCGGCTATCTCGCTCAGTGGGACGGCGATGAACCGCGCGCTCCCTTTGGTTAGCAGCTCGTCGGCTATCATAATGCTGGAGTCATAGATGATAACTCCATCATCAACTACATCGGCGCGGTGGTTGGCGACGGTCTCTTCGGTCAGGGCTATCAATACATGCACCGGCTCCTCCGCGGAGTACAACGGTTTATCGCTCACCCGCACGGAGAAAAAATTGTGCCCTCCTCTGATGCGCGAATGATAATCGGGCAAGCCAAAGACGTATAAGCCCCCGCGCGTCAGCGCTTGGCAAAAACCCGCGCCGCTGGACTCCAGCCCATCGCCCGCCTCTCCGCCAATTCTAATGGTCATTTTATTCACAATCATAATCGCTCCTTTTCACTAAATTACACTAACATAAAGTGCAGAATCAGAATAATCTTACCGCCGAGAGCGCAGAGGACGCGGAGTTTTCCGCTAAAATGTTTTTTCTTACTCTATCTCCGCACCCTCTGCGGTAAAAAATACCCTAAACAGGCATGTTCGTTGACAATTGTTGACTACGGTTGACCGCGTATAGACTT
>CAZSIG010000826.1:0-1875 GCA_964606195.1 uncultured Anaerolineales bacterium | reverse complement strand
CCTCCCAGCAGATATTTTAGCATGAATAACCGCGAATAGCCAAAATCGCGTGTCTAGCTCCCCGCGAGCTTGAAGCTCGCGGGGAGCTAAAACCCAAATACCGCCCGCACGAGGCGGGCGGCGCGGGCGGGACATTCTTGCTCTTGTAATATCGCCCGTTTTGAGGTAAAATAAACCACTATGACTGACGCGGTATGGAAAAAATATCTCACCGATTATAACGAAGGCTTGGGGCTGGTCTACGAGCGATTTGTGCTCAACGACTATCTCGACACGTTGGCGAACAAATACGCGGTGGAGACGGTGCTAGAGGCGCCGCTCTACGGCATGGCGGGCGTGTCGGGCATCAACAGCGTGGCGCTGGCGCGGCGCGGCTGCGCTGTGACCCTCGTGGACGACAACGCGGAGCGGCTGGATGGCGTAAAGCGAATTTGGAGCGAGTTGGAACTCCCCGCGCGCTTCGTGCATCAGCCCGATATGGGCGCGCTGCCGTTCGCGGACGACAGCTTTGATCTGGCGTGGGAGTGGGCGGGGTTATGGTATCTGCCCGACGCCGCCGCGCTGCTGCGCGAACTGGTGCGCGTCTCGCGCCGCTTGGTATTCGTCGCCATGCCCAACCCCTGGCAGGTCGGCTATCTCATGCGCAAGTACGTCGTCGAGCCGGAGTTCTATCGCACCATCGACGAGCGGTGGGTGAATACCGCGTTGATCAAGCGCACACTGCGCGGCGCGGGCGCGCAGCTCATCGGTGAGGGGGTGCTGGATGTGCCGCCCTGGCCCGACACCGTCATGCCCGCCGCCGATTTTCTGCGTAAGCTCGGTATTCGGTCGGAACGTGTGACCGCGCAGTTTCAGGGCGAGGGGTGGCACTGGAGCACGATGGATTATTACTTGGGCAAGCGCC
This sequence comes from uncultured Anaerolineales bacterium, assembly GCA_964606195.1. GTDB lineage: Bacteria > Chloroflexota > Anaerolineae > CAZSIG01 > CAZSIG01 > CAZSIG01. The sequence goes on along the minus strand of CAZSIG010000826.1, from coordinate 971 downwards.
CCGAACTGAAGGCGCGAATTGACAAGTACACCTTTTTGGAGCATCTGCCGGTGCCGTGGCAACTCAAGTTAATCTGGGCGCATCATCATTACCTCCTCGCGATGCCCATATAGTAGAGTTTATCTCGATTTGTTGACACGTTACTAATTGAACGCGGATAACGCAGATTGCCCTGATTTACGCAGATTTTTTGTGATGCGGCGCGGTCTTTGTTAATCAAAAGTACTAGTACTACAACGAGACTTTCCATACCCCACGTCATTCTGAGGAGCGCAGCGACGAAGAATCTCGCGCTACACCGGATTATTACTTCCTGAAACGAGATTCTTCGCTCCCGGTGGTCGCTCAGAATGACATCCTATCGCGAAGTCTCGTTGTAGTGCTAGTTACCTGACATTTTCAAATTACCCCTTCAGCCCGCGCCGCGGTTCGCCGAGTGAACTCGGCGCGGCTACCGGAAACATGCTGAAGCATGTTCGGCATAACGCGCTTCAGCACGTTTCTCATAGCAGCCGTGAGTTCACTCACGGAGTACGCAGAAGAATCAGGAAAATCCGCGTTCTATCCAAGATTATGAAAGTAGAGTGAAATATGATTCGAGTGACAGTTAGCAGTATCAGAGTAAGTTTAATCTCTCATCAATGGCTGGTGATGCTCAAAGAGGACGACGACGAGCGTTATTTACCCATCTGGATCGGGCCCTACGAGGCTAACGCGATCGCCATCAAGTTGCAAGGGGCGCAGATGGCGCGGCCCATGACCCACGATCTGCTCAGGTCATGCTTGAAAACGATAGGCATCACCATCTCCCATATCCTCGTAACCGCGTTGCTGAACGATACCTTTTACGCGGAGATCGTGTTGGATAAGGATGGCGAGATGCTGAAGATCGACTCGCGCCCGAGCGACGCGATCGCCCTCGCGGTGCGCGCCGCCGCGCCGATATTCGTCGCCGAAGAGGTGATGGATCG
>CAZSIG010000825.1:0-1882 GCA_964606195.1 uncultured Anaerolineales bacterium | reverse complement strand
ACACTAATCACTTCCAGCCTCTTTTCACGCGAAAAATGGGATTGCCTTTATACAATCCCATTCTAACATATTACTCTCGTTTCAATCTCGTAATCGGCGCGGTTTTGATGAACGAGGGTTGATTTACCGACAATTTTAAGACGCGGATTAACGCAGGTTTTCGCGGATTGTACACCTCTAATACCAAAAAATCCGCGTGAATTCGCGTCCTCTGTGCCCGTCACTTTCTGAAAGTGACAGGCATCTTCGATTTCTAATCTTCATCTCGTCTACCGCGCTTTTCTAACTTCATACCGATACCCATCCGTAACCACCTCAATCGTACCAAGTTCATCAGTGCGTAGGATATTTATCCCTTGTAAATTATCTAACACCTCCGGCGCGGGGTGACCGAAGCGATTATCTGCCCCCACTTGAATTACCGCGATGTGTGGCATCACTTCCTCCACAAACGTGGCAGAAGTGGAGAATTTACTGCCATGATGCCCCACTTTGAGCACTAAACTTGGCAAATAGTGTCCCGAATGGAGCATAGCACGTTCTGTTTCCTCTTCCGCGTCTCCGGTAAGTAAAAAAGAGGCGTGGCCATATCGCAGGCGCAGTACGATTGAGTTGTTATTATCGTCGGAGCGCGTGCCGGTCATAAGTTTCGCGGGTGGATTAAGCACCTCGGCGAACGCGCCCGAATCGAGGTCGAGCTGCATCCCACGCCGCGCTATAGTGACCGGAATATCTCTCGCGCTCAACACCTTCTCCCACTCCCGCGACGGCGCGGTATCCTTCGGTATCTCCGTATCCAACACCTGTTCCACGCGGTAGCGCTCCAGCACCGGCACCAAGCCGCTGACGTGGTCATCATCCGGGTGCGTCAAGACCACCAAATCGAGTGAGCGATCCCAAAATGGCATCCGTTTGCCCAATTCAGTCAATAACCTGCTGGGACTAGGCCCGCCATCCACCAAAATCTGCTGTCCCCGCGGTCCCACGATGAAAATCGCGTCGCCCTGTCCCACATCGAGAAAGAATACGTGCAATTTACCATCGGACTGCTGGCTCACCGCGACCCAGATGAGCAACACCGCGCTAACCAACACAATTATCGCTGATTTGGTCAGCCACTGCGCAGTCAACCGTTCACGCCAGCTTACGCGCTCATCTTCGTCTAATTTGCGCCACCACAGCGCGCCCTCCAGAACCGCGTAGTAGGCTGTCACCATCCACAACGGCACATGCCCGATGCTGATTACCGGCTGCGGCAGTTCAGCGATGAACTCCGCAACCGCGACGGTGTACGCCAGTGGCAACCATGCCCCCATCGCGATGAATCTGCCCAATGCGTGGCTGAATGAGCCGATAATCGCCGCCGCGCTTCCGAAGCCCATCACCAGCGGCTGCACCGGCAGCACCAGCGCGTTGGTCAGCGGGAAATAGACCGACATTGTACCGAAATGATACAATAATACCGGCAGGGTGAGCACCTGCGCAGCGAGGGTAACGACGAGCGACTCGTTCAACGTCGCGGTGATTCCGCGTAGTGGCGTCTCAGCGGGCACAATCGCCAGCAGCCAATTTTCAAAGCGTCTCTGCGCGGGCGTAGCGAATTGGATCAAACTCAGCGTCGCGGCGAAGGTCAACTGAAAGCTCACATCCCACAATACTTGCGGATTGTGGAGTGACATCAGGAGCGCGGCGAACCCCAATGATGTATACGCCTCCGTCTGCCGCCCGAAGCGCAGTGCGATGAGACTCAGGCTCGCCACCAGCGCGGCGCGCATGACCGGCGCAGCGCCGCCAACTAGTAGGGCGTATAGCCAGACCATCACCAGCGCCACAATCGTCGCCCGTTGATGGCTCAGCCACCGCCGCGTGATCGCGATGATGA
>CAZSIG010000824.1:0-1882 GCA_964606195.1 uncultured Anaerolineales bacterium | reverse complement strand
AAAAAATTAGTGAAAATTCGTGCAATTAGTGGCAGTTTCTTCCTTGTGCCCTCAAAAAAGGACAACCCATGAACCTAAAACAAACCATAAAACAAAAACTACTCCCCGCGCTCCTCAACATCGAGCGCAGAAACGCGGAGTTCCTGCGCGGCTTAATCCAACCGCGCCGCATCCCCGCCCACCCGAAACGCCCGCCGCGCCGCGCCGTCGAGGTGCTGATCACCCTGCTCGGCATCATCGGCTGGGTCATCTTTCTGCGCTACTACGACCGCGTCTCCCCCACCGCGTCGCTCGATCTGCGCTACGACCGCGGCGCGGTGCGCGAACTGGCGCAAGAATACCTCGTCGGGCGCGATTTCGACCTGACGGGCTACCGCCGCGTCGTCACCTTCGGCAGCGACTGGACGGCGCAAATCTATCTGGAGCGCGAAGTCGGCGTGCCGCGCATGAACCAACTCGTCAAAGACAAAATCGTGCCGCTCTGGACTTGGAACGCCCGCTGGTTCGTGCCGGAACAGCGCGAGGAGTACAACGTCAGCCTGCTCCCCACCGGCGAGGTCGTCGGCTTCAGCCGCGCCCTCGCGGAGGACGCCGCGGGGGCGACCATCGGCGAAGACGCGGCGCGGCGCATCGCCGAGGATTATCTGACGGCAGATCACGGAATAGACCTGAGCGAGTGGGAACTGTACGACGCGGCGGCAGAGACCAAACCGAACCGCGTCGATCATCGCTTGACCTGGAAGAAGCGCGGCGTGGAGATCGGCGACGGCGATCTGCGCCTCTCGGTGACTATTCAGGGCGACGCGGTGGGCAGCTTCGACACCTGGTTTCGCGTCCCCGAGGCGTTCTCGCGCGAGTACACCGAACAGCGCAGCCGCGCCCAAATCCTCAGCATCGGCGCGATGATGATAAGTATGCTCTTCTACGCGGGCATCTTCCTGATTTGGCGGCAGGGCTTCACGGCGGGGATCAAGATCGCCGGCACGGCGGTGGCGCTTGGCTTCATCGCGGGCGCGGTCGATCTGCTCGATTCGCTCAACTACCTGCCGCTGCTCGACGCGGGGTACAACACCGCGGTCAACTACGGCAGCTACGTCCTAAATCGCTTGCTCGGCTACGCCACCAGCGCGATGTTCAACGCCGTCTTCGTGGTCTTCCTGCTCGTGCCCGCCCTCTGGCTCACTCGCGCCGTCTGGCCGAGAGCGCACAAGATCAAGCCGAATGTGTGCGCCCGCTGGACATCTCTGGCGCGCTCATCGTGGCGCGGGATGATGCTCGGCGGCATGATGGCGGCGTACATGGTGATATTCTACGGCATCGCGCGCGGCTTGGGGGCGTGGTCGCCGGTGCGCACGCCGTCGCTGAATCTGCTGGCAACGCCCTTCCCCTTCATCGCCGCGATCATGATCGGCTTACTGCCCGCGCTGCTGGAGGAACTGGAATACCGCGCCCTCGCCATCGGCTTGATGACGCGGCTGTTCGAGGGGCGCGTCTGGCTCGCGCTGCTCATCTCATCGCTGACGTGGGGATTCGCCCATTCGAGCTACGTCACCGATCCGATCTGGCTGCGCGGCGTCGAGTTGACCATCTCCGCGCTGCTGTTGACCGGGTTGTTTTTCATACTGTTCGACATCACCACGACGATCGTCGCCCATTACACCTACAACGCCACCTTGACCGCGCTGGTGCTGGTGCGCTCCGGGCAGCCGCTGTTCGTAGTGACCGGCATGATCGCCGCGCTGCTCGGCTTGACACCGGTAATCATCTGGCTGATACTGAAAGTTCGCGGGAAAATCGCGCCCGAAACGCCCGAATTGACCATCTCCGTAGAGAGTCAGGCGGATTGGGACGCGGTGCAGGCGTTGGGGGGACCGCACATCGC
>CAZSIG010000823.1:0-1886 GCA_964606195.1 uncultured Anaerolineales bacterium | reverse complement strand
TCCAACGCCGCCAGACGCTCTTCGAGCACAGTGTTAGTCGGCGTCCGCGTTCGCCCGTATACCGGGCAAGGAATCTTATCGAAGGTCTCGTAGGGATAGGTCATCGATTGCACGATGGGCGGCGTGAATGAGCGAAAATCGCGCATATCTTGAAGCGGGTGAAAGCCCGCGTGCAGCGCCCGCGTGTCAAATCCTAAGTTCGCGTCAGCGCGAGTCGATTTCTCCGCGTCGGGATCATACTCCCAATGGTCGCGCATAAAGAATAGTTCTTCGTTGTGCATTTACTCATACTCCTTTTGTGAAAACTCCCCTCACCCTAACCCTCTCCCTGCTAGGGAGAGGGAACGCGCGCCCCTCTCCCTAGCAGGGAGAGGGGTTGGGGTGAGGGTAGGAAATGTTTTACTCTCTACTATCACTCCATTTTTTCTCGCGCTCCACGATGCTCTTGATTTCGTGTTGCACATCTTCCGGCAGCGGCGCGGCGATTTCATGTTTATCCAGAAGCTTGTCCACCTGCTTCGCGGCGCGCTCTTCCATCGTCGTGCCGCCCCGCGTCTCCCATTGTGAGAACGTGCCTTTATCTATCATCTTGGAATAGAAAGGTTCTTTGTAGTGACGCAGAGTGTGCGGGTGTTCCAGATAACTGCCGGATGGTCCGAGTTCCTCGATAACATCCAACGCGAGGGTTTCGTCATTGACCGCGACGCCCTTCGTCGCGGCGCGGAGGAAGCCGATGAACTCGTTGCACATGACCTGCAATTGCAATGAACCTTGTAACCCGGATTCCATGAAGCCGACATCGTGGACGATATTCGCGCCGTGTAGCAGCGCGGTCATCAAACTCAAAGTTGCCTCGAAGCTGGCTTGCGCGTCTAGCACTTTGGAATCGGTCGAACCGCCCAGCCCAAATACCGGCAAGCCGTAGTACTTGCCCATTTCGGTTGGAATGCCTTGCTCATCCGCGAGGACGTAGTTGCCGACCATCGTTTGCAAGTTGTAGGGACCGCCGTTCCAGCCGGGCACCGCGATAGGCGCGCCCGGTTGCACCAATTGCGAAAGCACTACGCCGAGTAAGATGCCCGCGTTCATCGAAGCCATACAACCCGCCGCGGTGGTGGGGGAATTCACACCGCCCGCGTTGAGGGGAATCCACAACTGGGGTAAGCCCTTCTCCGCGAGGAACATACACTTTTGCAAGGCTTCCTCGTTCGCGATAAGCCCCGAAGTGACGTTGATATAACAGGTCGCGAAGGGGCGGTTTCGGAACTCCACCGCGCCGCCCGCGACTACCTCGCACATCTCCACCGCCGCGACACACCCTTCGAAGTCGGGAGTGACGAAGACTATCGGCTTGGTGGTGTGATTGAGCATGACTTCCATCTGGTAGCGGTCGTAAATCATCGGGTCTACGTCTACGGGCAGAAACAGCGACATAACAAAATCAAACTCGGTGAGCGCGTCCATAACTCGCGCGGCTTCTACGACATCACTGAGCACCGGTTTACGCCGCTCTCCAGTACGATGGTCGCGAATGTTCAGACAATCTGAGCCGCCGCCGTAGTGCGTGTTGTAATCCCACGCGCGAACGCGTACTTTGCCGAGACGGTCATACAGTGTGATACGGCGGGGCGCGGTAGCCAACGCCCGCGCTACCATATACTCGGGAACGTGAACGCGAATGCCATCAGCCCGCGCCCCGTTGCTGGTCAGAATATCGCGAGCCTTCTCATCGTGAACCTCCACGCCGACGCGCTCTAAAATCTCTAAGGTCGCCAAGTGAATTTTGTCACATTCTTGATGTCCCATTCGAGAGTAGTGCGCGCTGGTCATGTTTGTACCATGTGTTTCAATCATCTTTTATTTTCTCCTCACTCAGATAATATTTC
>CAZSIG010000822.1:0-1887 GCA_964606195.1 uncultured Anaerolineales bacterium | reverse complement strand
CGTAAAGCCTGCGGCTACATTGTAGGCGCACCCTTTATGGGTGCGCTTAAGCGGCGCTGATAGCTAATCGCTAACTTCCAAAATCTCCTCCAATACCTCCCCATCCACATCCGCCATCTCCACCCCCAACAATCGCGCCGCGGTCGGCGCGATGTCCACCAGACTTATCCCATCTATGCGCACCTCGCGGCGAATGCCATATCCCCCCGCGGCGAAAATCCCGTGCATTTCGGGGAGCGTCGCGTCGTAGCCGTGCTGCCCGTAATAATCGGCGCGCTCGATGAGGAACTTGTTACCGCGCCAGTCCGACAGCGCGTAGCCGGGTATCGCCTGCACAAACACATCCCCCGCGCTCGCCGCGTTCAGATTGAGCGAGCCCAAATCCTGACGCGGCAGAATGCGCGCGAAGACCGGCTGCCCCCCCTCATCCACAACGCTCCGCAGGGCGTTGATGATCTGCAACTGCACCGCCTCGTACTGGTCAGTAGGAACGATGCCGGGGCGCTCGCGCCCCGTGAGGTTGATGTAGATATGCGCCGCGCCGCCCGACGCCACCGCGTTCGCTTGCGAATTCTCCGTATCGAGATAGTAGTTCGGCGGTCCCTCGAACTGCAACAACCCCGCCTGTTCCAAAATCGTGTTCATGTAGACCGTCTTGTAAATCGGCATCATGCCATGGTCGGAGATGACGAATATCGCGGTGTCGCTCAGGTTCACCACGCTCAACAACTCGCCCAACTGCTCATCGACCAACTTATGGGCGCGCTGGTAATAGGTCGCGTACTCCGCGGCGCGTCCCGCGCGGTAATCCTGCTGCCGCTCATCGGTCAGCAAAAACTCGTGTCCCGCGTTGTCCACGATTCCCTGCCAAGCCAACAGCAAATCGGGCTGGTACTCCGTATAAACGTACATCGTCACATCCATCATCCACTCCGCCTGTCGCCGCGCCATGTCCCAATAATCCGCCGCGGTGATCCAATCATGCTCCAGCGCGTAGTCGTCAGGCTCAGGGGGATACAGCCCGAATTGCGCGGTGAGCGCGTCCGCCAGCTCCGCAGGGGCGATGTGCGGCGTCTGTACTTGGCTTTGAAACAGCGTCACACTTCCCGCCGCGCCCTCGATGATTTTGAAATACGCGCCCGTGCCGGTATTCGCCTTGATGACGAGCGCGCCCCAGTTTCCGGCGTGAATGTGCGCGCTATTCGCCCCGATTTCCTTGTCGTTGTCCAGAATAAAGAGGTTGTAATCGACCGCGCCGTTATCGCTGGTGTCGATCGCTAACAATTGCACAATCGCGTAGAGGGCGTCGTCCGAACCGGTGATGTTGATAGTCCCCTCTCGCGGCACGCTGAACGATTCGGGCACATTCGCCCATCCCGCCGCGTCGCGCAGTTCAACCGTGTGACGCCTGCCGTAAACTTCACGCTCCGCGTAGCCGACGACGTAGTCCGCGCTCATCAGCGGCAGGTCGGGCGACGCGCCGGGCCAGAATAGCAGCGCGGTCGTCAAGCCCGCGTCTTGGGCGATTTTCCATAGCGGCAGCTCAGCAGGCTCCGCGTCGAAGCCGCTGGTGTACCAGTAGAACTGGTCGGTGGAGAGATGGTACCTGTTGGAGACGACGCCGGTGCGGTTCGGGTAGCACCCCGTCGCGATGGAGTTGTGCGCCGCGGCGGTGAGCGACGGATCGACCGATTCGGCGAAATCCGCCAGCGCGCCACGCTCGACGAGCCGCGCCAGATTGCCCATCGTGCCGTCTGCCATGAACCGATTCACGTAATCGTTGCGCGCCCCGTCGATAGAGAAGATGACGACGCGCTGGCGCGGCGCGGTGATGGGCGCGGTCGTCTCGATGGTGGGAGATGGTGAGGGCACGACAATCGTCGGGGA
>CAZSIG010000821.1:0-1889 GCA_964606195.1 uncultured Anaerolineales bacterium | reverse complement strand
CGCACGGGGACGCTCTCTGCGGTGAAATTATGGTGAATTTGCGTAAGTCCTGTTTGGTTCATTATTACCCCACAGGTAACGGTTATCGCGCAAGCGAGATGCTTCAACTGCGTTCAGCAGGACATCTTGAGCAGGATCATACTAGAGGTTTGCTCACGCGGTTTGTACTTTGAGAAAGCCCTATGTGAATTGGGGATAAGGCGAGAACAAAATCGCGCTATTCCCACTCGATCGTCGCGGGGGGTTTGCTGGAGATGTCGTAAACCACGCGGTTCACGCTGGCGACCTCATTCACAATACGCCCGGAGATGCGCGCTAATACATCCATAGGCAATCGCGCCCAGTCCGCCGTCATGCCATCCAAACTAGTCACGGCGCGCACCGCCACGAGGTTCGCGTAGGTGCGCCCATCACCCATGACACCGACGCTGCGCACATTCGGCAACAGCACCGCGAAGTATTGCCATACCTCACGCCCCAAGCCCGCCGCTTCAATCTCGCTGGTCGCGATATAGTCTGCCTGTTGTAGAGTGCGCACGCGCTGCGGCGTCACCTCTCCGATGATGCGCACCGCGAGCCCGGGGCCGGGAAATGGTTGACGATAAACCATCTCATCAGGCAAACCTAACTCGTGACCCACTTCGCGTACTTCATCTTTGAACAGGTATTTCAGCGGCTCAATGAGCGCGAAGTGCATGTCTTTAGGTAGCCCACCGACGTTGTGATGTGATTTTATCTTTGCCGCGGCTTTCGTGTCTGGCGTCGTGCTCTCGATAACGTCGGGGTAAATCGTTCCCTGCACCAAAAAGTCAATCTCTCCCAACTTTCGCGCCTCTGCCTCAAAGACGCGAATAAATGTCTCCCCGATGATGCAGCGCTTACGCTCCGGGTCAATTACGCCTGCCAATCGCGCCAGAAACCGCTCCGAAGCATCCACGTAGACTACTTCTACTTCTCCTAAGTGCTCGCGAAACAACGCGAGGTTACGCTCCGCTTCTTGGTAGCGCAACAAGCCATGATTGACGAAGATGCAAGTCAGTTGCGCGCCGATGGCGCGCCCAACTAAAGTGGCGGCGACCGCGGAATCGACGCCACCGGATAACGCGCATAGTACGTGAGCATCTCCCACTTTTTCCCTGATGCGCGCCACGCTCTCATCTACAAACGACGCGGGAGTCCAGGTGCCGCGTAAGCCGCACACCCCATACAGGAAATTTTGAATTATCTCCTTACCGCGCGGGGTATGTACCACCTCGGAGTGAAACTGTAACCCATAAAGCTGGCGTTTCTCATCGCCCATCGCCGCGAGTGGTGAGTTGTCGGAACGGGCGAGCGCGGCGAAACCGCTCGGCAAACATTCGAGACGGTCGCCATGACTCATCCACACCGCGAGCGGCGATTCCAAACCGGTGAACAGCGCGGATTCTGTCAGTATTTCGACTTGCGCCGGACCATACTCGCGGTCTGTAGCTGGTGCGACTTTGCCTCCCAATTCATGCGCCAACAACTGCATTCCGTAGCAGATGCCCAAGACTGGCAGCCCGCTTTCCAGTACCCATTTCGGCAACTGCGGCGCGTTTTTCTCGTAGACGCCGCTCGGACTGCCCGACAGAATGATTCCCCGCGCCCCTAACGCCGCGACGCGGTCCCATTCCACATCGTGAGGCAACAGTTCGCTGTAAACTTGGCATTCGCGCACGCGGCGCACAATCAATTGGCTGTATTGCGAACCAAAGTCTAGTACGATAACGGTTTCGGGTTGCTTCATTTTTTTCCTCCCAAATTTAAGAGTATAGGACTTACACAAATTCAGCATAATTTTACCGCGGAGAACGCGGAGGCTTGAGGGTGGAGTTCTATCTGCATAGCGCAAACGACTTTTAATGAAT
>CAZSIG010000820.1:0-1889 GCA_964606195.1 uncultured Anaerolineales bacterium | reverse complement strand
GCAAAAACTCTGCGTTCTCCACGCTCTCGGCGGTAAAAATACCCCGAAGTTGCGTAAGTCCTGCTACAAAACTCTGCGTTCTCCGCGCTCTCGGCGGTGAAATTATACTGAAGTTACATAAGTCCTGCTAAACTTAATCGAGGAATAAATTGCACATAAAAGCGTTTGACATTTCCGAAGCGTGGATAAGAGCCGTAGTGACTTGCTGGAAGCATGGCTATGATTACACCATCGAGCAGGGCAGTTTCGTCGGGCATACGCGGCGGCAACTGCCACTTTTGGTGCTCGAAATATCCAATCCCAATAATAGACCTTTCGCGCCGATTTTGCCGGAGGGTCTGGCATCTCCTTTTGATGAGGATACCATTCTAACCTACGCGGAGCAATATATTCTATCGCCCGAAGTGCAGCCCAACGAGGAATATACCTACGGTAATCGCATTCACGATGGCATTCCCAAAGTGATTAAGCTGCTACAAAATACCCCCTATACCAACCAAGCGGTCATCGAGGTAGCGCGCCCCGGTGACACTATAGATGTTGACCGCGTCGATTGCGCCGATTACGACGCGGCATGTGATGGTTTAGTTGACCCGCCCTGTTTACGCTTATTGGACTGGAAAGTTTATGATAATAAGCTGAACCTAAATGTGTATTTTCGCAGTTGGGACATCTACGCCGCGCTGGCGACCAATCTTGGCGGCATTCAAATCCTGAACGAGTTTATCGGTGATGAAACCGGTATCGAATTGGGTAAACTGACCGCGCTCAGCTCTGGCGCGCACATCTACGATTATTCCTTTGAACTAGCTAGCGCGCTGGCGGACTATTACGAGATAATATGATGAATCTTTGGGATTTTGTAGGATGCGCGAGGAAAGAGACTCGTAGGGCGGCTTTCCATAGCCGCCGTTTGAAGTAATCATAGATACGGCAGGTATGGAAACCTGCCCTACCTGGCTAGCACGCTGGCGGACTACTACGAGATAATCTGATTATGCGACCATCTTGGGACGAGTATTTTATTGAGATAACCAAAAAAGTGGCGACGCGGTCTACCTGTATGCGCCGCCACGTCGGCGCGATTATCGTCAAGGATAAACGAATCTTAACCACCGGCTACAACGGCGCGCCGCGTGACCTGCCGCACTGCGATGAGACCGGCTGTCTACGCGAAAAGTTAGGGATTCCATCGGGACAGCGGCAGGAGATTTGCCGGGGGTTGCATGCGGAGCAGAACGCGATTATTCAAGCTGCGCAACATGGGGTATCTGTCGCGGGGAGTACGGTATATTGTACTCATCAACCCTGTATCACCTGCACCAAAATGCTAATAAACGCCGGAATTGAACGCGTCGTTTTCATAAACGCGTATCCCGATGAATTGGGACGCGAATTTTTAGACCAAGCAGGAGTTGTCGTCGAACAAATCGAAAAATGAAAGTATTGCTAGTATTGACCTATTATCATCCACATGTCAGCGGCTTGACGATTTACGTCCAGCGTTTAGCGAAAGCGCTTACCCAAAAGGGACATGAAGTTACCGTATTAACCTCGCGGTACGATAATGATTTGCCATCTGAAGAGTTACTGGAAGGGGCGCGTGTCGTGCGCGTGCCGGTGGCTTGGCGCGTCAGCAAAGGGGTGATCATGCCCACATTTCCGCTGTATGCCTGGAGACTGGCACGGCGGCACGACGTGGTCAGCATTCACCTGCCACAGTTCGAGGCGGGCGTCATGGCGGCAATCGGGCGGCTGGCGCGGTGCAAAGTTGTACTCACTTATCACTGCGACCTGCGCCTGCCCCCCGGGTGGTTCAACCGCGTGATTGATAAAGTCGTATTCGTGATGAACTACATCGCAGGACATTTCGCGCACAACGTCGTCGC
>CAZSIG010000819.1:0-1903 GCA_964606195.1 uncultured Anaerolineales bacterium | reverse complement strand
TGTTTTTACAACGAGAACGGAGGGGTTATTTCGACAGTTCAGAGCAAAAATCGCGATTCGCGCGGCGCGATTTGACAAAATCATACATAAATTAGTATAATTAACAAGATGGATTTTTGGACAGTAAATGAGGTGGCTGACGCCGCGAAGGTAGATCACTCCTATATCCGTATGGAAATCTATGATGGTCATCTACCCGCAACCAAACGCGCGGGCATATGGATTATCCAAGATGAAGACGCGCTCACCTGGTTACATGAACGTGAGGAGAGAGTTAAAAAAGGAGTGCGCCGCAAGTACAAGCCTCGGGAGAAGTAGGGGTAACGACAGCGGGGGGAGATTGCAACAAGCAACCATCCCCCCAATAATCCCCCACCGCGCATACCGGTGGGAGAGGTATTATAACATAGGTCTTTACCATTAGCGAAATTATGTAGACATACATGTAGAAAGCATGTAGACATAAAAAGCATAAAACGGAATATTATGATATAATTACTAACAACGTAGTCAGATTGATGAACAACTCAGTGAAGGGTGACACCTTTGACTGAGATAGTTCCGTATAGTTGTAGAGAGAGAGAGTAATTCGATGAAAAGAGTTTCAATAGTAAACCGTAAGGGCGGGGTAGCGAAAACTACAACAGCCGTGAATCTCGCGGCGGGACTGGCTGCCCACAGTCGGCGCGTGCTACTGGTGGATACTGACAGCCAAGCCAACGCGACATCGCTGCTAACCGAAGAATTTCATGCTACTCTATATCACGCGTTGACTGTCCCCGACCTAGTTTCTCCCGATGACTGTATTTACCAAGCGCGTCCTAACTTGTGGATAATGCCTGCGGATCGACGCCTCGTCTCCGCACAAGTAGTATTGGCAGTGGAAAAACGTCGCGACGCGTTGCATGAGGTGCTGCGCACCATCAACCGCTCATTCGACTACGTCATAATAGATACACCCCCCAGCGAAGATTCACTCTTCCATAATGCCTTGTTTGCCGCGGATACTGTAATCATTCCCATCAAGTGCGACTACCTCAGCTATCTCGGCGCGGCGCAGATGTTAGAAATTGTAGGCGCGGTAGATTGCGAGATCGCTGGATTGTTACCTACTTTTTACGATAGCCGCCAACAAGTTGATCGTCTCATTCTGGAAAACTTGCGCCGCCATTTCCCTAAGTTAGTGCTAGATCCAATTCGCAAAAACGTAGATCTGACCAAAGCCCAAACGCGACACGAGACGATCTTTGAATACGCAAAAGATTCCGCCGGAGCGCAAGATTATGAATTGCTAATCAGGAGGTTCTAATGAGTAAGTCAATAACCAGTTTGGACTATGATCCCCTAGCAGACATAAACTTGTCATCCGCACAAAAAAAAGCCCGAAGCAAAGGGCACCGGCGAAAGAAGAAAACCCCGCAACAACTAAGAACCCGTACCGCGACCGGCCGAATTCCACACGACGATTATGCTGCTCTCAAGAAATGGACAGAAACACACAAAACCACGATCAACGAGATAATCGGCGTTATGGTGCATAAATTATTAACTGACGAGGAATGGCGCAGGCAAACCGCGATAGCCTTGATAGAACAGCGCGAAGCGGAAGAGGCAGAACGCGTAGCCGCGTTGCTTCAGCGGAACGAAGGAATTCGCGCCAAAGTCGAGGAGATTTTAGAAAACGAGACTGAAGGCTAAAATATGTCTACATGTATGTATACAGGCTGTCTACATGTGTGTCTACATACATGTAGACATATTTGAGATTAAAGGCTTCACCAAAGGCTTGTGGCTAAAAAGTTTATTGAAATATGTATCACCGTATACCCTAAAGAAAACAGCTTGCTACGGGCTTCTAGCGGCTTAAAAAGGAGAAAACGTCCGCTGTAGCCGCCGCCATACC
>CAZSIG010000818.1:0-1904 GCA_964606195.1 uncultured Anaerolineales bacterium | reverse complement strand
ATCGTAAGTAGCGCGTATTTCAATAGTGGTATTGACTGTATATTCGATCTTCGCGCCATGTGCGAATATGGTGGCTGGTGTGTCTATGGTCAGCAGAAAGAGTATCAAAAAAGCGATTAGTTTGGGCATTATAGTTTTGTGCATAATTTGTTTCTCCATAATCATTTTTTCACAACAACAATCTCCGCTCAGAAGCGGTGTTCCAAGCGGAGATTGTCAAAACGTGACGCGCGATAAGTCTTAGAACGGTTCGCAGTGGCAATGCCCTTCTCCAACATGCCCTAATGTTGGTAAAATGTCTTCGAGCATCGCGTAGTCGGCGGCAGAGAGGTTATTCTTGAGTCCTGCCATATCTATATCCAGTGTGTCTCCTGCCGCGAGCGCCGCAAACATCTCAAAGCCGGGCGCGCCGACGTTCAGTTCATCATCCAATGGAGTGTCAGCATCCCCGAAGATGTGGTCGAAATGAAAAGTCATCTCCAGGTCAGCGACATCATTTTTCGCGAGCATCCCCTTACGCTCGTCGCCCACGAACTCCCCACAGGTGTATTCGTAGCCCTTGTCTATTTTGATAGTGAAATTTACTGCGCGGTTCTCTTTCTCTGCCGTTCCCACGATTACCAGCGCATATCCTGCCGCGGGGTCATCCGCCGCTTTACTCATCTTCCAATGCACTGCGTTGTAGTGCCCCGCGGGGGCATCTGAAACTTCACCGACGAGGATTGGATCTGCCTCCGCATCACCTTCTGCCAAATCCACAAGATACGCGCCAGCCAGACTAGCTTCTTTTTGCGCTTTGACCTCACCGCCGCTGTGTGGGTCATAAGGCGGATCGGATTGGTAACCCTTTATATCAGTGAGATTGATGTATATGTGGTCGAAGGTGATCGCCCAGCCATCTTTGGAGACGAACCCCTGTCGAACAAAATCCTCCCCATTAGCGCGAAATTGCAGGGTTCCCGTATCCCCACCGCCACAAGCAGTCAACACAATGACGGCAATACTCAACGCTACCGCGCTCGTAATAATTATACTTTTTTTCACCATTTGTTCTTGCCTCCTTATTCTGTATTTGGTAGTTATTGCAATCAGTCTTTATTGCAATCATTTGCAATTATAACACAGTCGCGTCTCTTTGGCAAATGGCGAACGATTTTCCGTCACCGCGTAAGTATGGGGAACTTAGTTTTATCAAATAAAAAGCCCCTCGCGAGCTACAAGCTCGCGGGGGGCTTTTTGGGTCAAAAGTCGAACTAAGCAGAGAAAATTGGTTCAGTCTCCACTTGCATCTTCGCTCATCCACCGCGCCATCAAGCTGGCAACCAGGCTGGTAATCGGCACCGCCAGGATCAACCCGATACTCCCCGCCAGCGTGCGGATAATCTCCACGGCGATCGGCTCGCGGTTCAGCCGCAACCAGAACGGTTCTTGATAATGATGGGTGGTGGTTGAGTTTTGACTGATATGCTTCTCTATGCTAATATCCCTGCTCCTAAATCAGCTCTGCGCGGCGTGGAACGCATCTTCGGGACTGCGCGCCAAACCATCAGTCGGTGGCTGCGGGAAGCGGTTGCCCGGTTACCCGCGTCATTAGCCACTTTGTTACCCGCACAGCCGGATGATATCCTGGAACTGGACGAATTATGGTCCTTGGTCTATAAGAAAGACCAGAAACGCTGGATTTGGCTGACCTTATGTCGCCGCACATGGCAGATTGTAGCCTACTTCATTGGCGACCGGAGTGATCAGCCCCCCACCTATCAGCAATGCTCTTCCTACAGTGATTTCTAGGCAGCCTATGCTAAGAGGTATTCGCGACACATACTCATCACAGTGTGGACAAAGAGAGTAGAGTTGTTACCTAATAAGCAAGATAAGAAATGGGACGCGGATTTTCGCGGATT
>CAZSIG010000817.1:0-1911 GCA_964606195.1 uncultured Anaerolineales bacterium | reverse complement strand
GTCATTTTAGTCTTTCCTTACACTTTGAATTAACCACAAAGGACACGAAGAACACCAAGTTTTCTTATACAATAACAGCCATACGCGGTCACAAGTCACCATCCGAAGCATAAGTTACCTTAGTGCCCATTGTGCTCTTCGTGGTTAAACCGCGCCCTACTCCACAAAAATATCCACGAACGCGGTCATATCCCACCGCAGCGCGGGATCCACCTCGTCAAACTGAATCCAAACCGTGAAATTAGTGCCGCCCGCCTCCTCCGTCGCGCGCGGCGCGATCTTCTTCACCCTACCCGTCAACATCTTCTCCACCAGCGCGTCGAACGTTATCTCCACACTCTGCCCCACCTGCACGCGAGCGATGTCCACCTCGTTCAGGTCAGTCGTCTTCACTTGCAACCGCGTCAGGTCGCCGATGACCATCACCGGCATATCTCCGCCCATTCCCATCGCGAGTTGCTCGCTCTCGCGCACATAGACGTTGGTAATTGTGCCGTCGAATGGCGCGTACAGTTCAGTTTCCGCCAGCGCGTCCTGTGCATATTTCAACGCGGTCTCAGCCTGAGCGACCTGCGCCTCGCTCACCGCGATATCCTCCGCCGTCGCGCCGTTTTGCAATTTCTCCAACTGTGCTTGAGCTTGCGCCAAGCCCGCCCGCGCTGTGCTCACTTGTGCCTGCGCGCTCTCCGCTTGAATTCGCCCCTGCTCTAGCCGCTGCTGCGCCATCGCCAAGCGCGTCTGCGCGATATCGACCTGTGCCTGTGCCGCGGCGGTAGTGGTCACGTCCAACTGCGCCTGCGCCACATCCACCTGACTGCGCGCCGTCGCCGCCCGCGCCTCCGCCGACGCGACACCCGCTTGCGCCACCGCGACCTCCTCATCGCGCGCCCTCCCTGCCAACAACTCATACTGCGACTTCGCCAGTTCATAGTCCAATGTCGCCTGCTCCAATGCCAACGCTTGCGGCGTCGAGCCAACTCCACCAACCCACGCGATCTCATCGTAATCCGATTGCGCGAGTTTCAACGCGGCTTCTGCCTTCTCCATCTGCAATCGCGCCTGTCTGATTTCCTCAGCGCGCGCGGGCATACGCGTCAAATCCAACTGCGCCTCCGCGGCATCAATCCCCGCGTCAGCCTCTGCTACCTGTGCTTGCACGGCGCGGAGATTAGCCAGCGTAACGGTGATATTGCCCTGCGCGCTGAGCAAGCCAGCTTGAGCAACGCGCAGATTACTCTCCGCCACCGCGACCTCCGCCTCTAACATGCGCACATCGACCTGTACGGCGCGCAGATTGTTCTCCGCGATGCTTAATTGCGCCCGCGCGGTATCGCGCGCCGCCTCCGCCGCGGTGATATCCTCCGGACGCGCTTCGGCGCGTAGTTGTGCCAACTGTGCTTGAGCTATCGCTAGGCTGGCTTCTGCCTGGCGTACCGCGTTGCGCTGGTCCGTATCATCTAATTTCGCTAACAATGTGCCCCCTTCTACCTCGTCCCCCTCCGCGACGTAGACTTTAACGACGCGCCCACCGCTCTTAAAGCTGAGCGTCGCCCATTGTTCGGGAACGACAACGCCCGACGCGGTAACTACCGGCGCGAAATCCTCATACATATCATACTGCTCCGCTTCATCATCGGCGGTTTCATCGCCCGAAGAACCGCAAGATAGAAGCGCAAGCCCCACCAAGAGTAAAAATAGTAATATTCCCATCTTTTTGATTTTGACCATCTTACTTGCTCCTTACGTTCAAAACCTTCCCGCAAGCCTCAGACCCTTGGGAAGGTTATGAAAACTCAGTTCATTCACTAATTGCTAAAATCGTTTGGCTCTCTAGAGTTCGCGGGGTTGGGTTTTCGGCAAACGGCGGCTATGGAAAGCCGCCCTACAGTCTCTTTCATCGCGCCCCGAGTT
>CAZSIG010000816.1:0-1915 GCA_964606195.1 uncultured Anaerolineales bacterium | reverse complement strand
TTGCGCCCTTTATCCGCGTTAATCCGCGCAAATCCGCGTCCTATTTCTTGCCCAGCTTATTGGGGAACAACTCTAATAGAACGCGGATAAACGCGGGTTTTCAAGATTTAGGAAAAGGAGGATTTAGGACGATGGAAATTTCACTTTGGCAGGCGATATTGATCGCTATCGCGGCATATTTGGGTGCCAGCACGTGGTGGATCGGCGTAGGGTATTTTGTCACTTACCGCCCGCTCATCGCGGGGACGGTGGTCGGGGCGATCTTGGGCGACGTGACGACCGGCATGAAAATCGGCGCGACGATAAACCTGGTTTATCTGGGATTTATCTCCACCGGCGGTTCGCTCTACGGCGACCTTATTTTCGCGGGGTACATCGCCACCGCGCTGGCGATGGCGGCGGGCATGGAAATCGAGACTGTGCCCTCATTGGCAATTACACTGGGATTACTGGGCAGTTTTGTGTGGTACTTCCGCATGACGGTGGATTCGTTTTTCGTGCATTGGGCGGACGCGCTGGCGGAGCGGGGGAACGCGCGCGGCGTCGCGTTGGTCAACCTGATACCGGGGCAGTTGCTGATGTTCTTATTGTACAGCGGCGCGACTTTCATCGCAGTCTACTTCGGCGCGGGGGTGGTGGAACAGGTCAAGGCGTGGCTGCCACCACAACTCGAAGCCGCGCTGGCGATCATCGGCGGAATGCTCGGCGCAATCGGTATCGGCATGTTGCTCTACTACATGGGCAGATTGCGACTGATGCCCTATTTTCTGATTGGCTTTCTACTCGCGACGTATCTCAAACTTCCCATCACCGCGATCGCATTCTTCGGATTAGCCGCCGCGTATCTGCACGTACAGCAGCAAGACGCGGAGGATACCGCGAGCTTCACCCCCGCCGCGGAGACGGAGAAGCGAGAACATCAACGCGCATTGACGCGGGGCGATTTGCTCAAATCGTGGTTCTATTGGTTGACTTTTTCACATTCGTGTTACAACTACGAGCGGATGCAGGGGCTGGGTTTTGCCCACGCGATGCAGCCGGTCATTCAGCGGTTCTACCGTAGTACCACCGATGCCGCCGCCGCGCTGAAACGCCATCTAGTCTTTTTCAACACCGAACCGAACGTCGGCGCGATAGTGCCGGGCGTCGTCGCCGCGATGGAGGAAGAGCGTGCCAACGGCGCGCCGCTGACCGACGAGACGATTAACAACATCAAAAGTGGGCTGATGGGGCCGCTCGCGGGCATCGGCGACCCCTTGACACAGGGGCTAATTACACCTACGCTGCTGGCAATTGGCATCAGTCTGGCACTGGAAGGGAACGTGCTGGGACCGATTTTCTACACGATTAGCGTCTCCATCGTGATCATCGGCATCAGCTATTTCATGTATATGCGCGGTTATCAATGGGGCAAGCGCGCGGTGGAGCAATTGTTGGCAGGCGGCGCGGTGCAACGTGTGACCGAGGGGGCGAGTGTGTTGGGGTTAATGGTCGTCGGGGGCTTGACCGCGAGCGTCGTCAAGCTGGCGCTGACGGTGCAGTTCGTCTTCGGGGAAACAGTTTCACAGTTGCAAACAGATTTGCTGGAGAGTATGCCTGCCGATATGGCGGCGGAGTTCACCGCGAAGGGACAGGTGCTGAGTTTGCAGGCGGACGTGCTGGATAAAATCATGCCCAATCTGCTGCCGCTGCTCTTGACGCTGCTGGTATGGTGGCTACTCAAACGGGGCGTATCCGCGCTGTCGATTATCGGGCTGTTGTGTGTGATTGGCATAGACGCGGTGTATATGGGCTTGACTGGCTGGGCGTGGATGCCGACTACGTTAAATCTGCGCGGTTTGCTCTCCGTCCCCCCGCTGGTGGTGACAGCTATCGCGGTAGGGGTGTATTTCTTGAAACGTAAAACGTGATGCGT
>CAZSIG010000815.1:0-1919 GCA_964606195.1 uncultured Anaerolineales bacterium | reverse complement strand
TTAACTTAGGACTTACGCAAAACCGCACTATAACTAACCGCAGAGAGCGCAGGGGCCGCGGAGCTTATCTTGAGAGATTTTTTTGTACTTGTCATAAACAATCATAAATGTTCATTAAAAGTCATAGGCGCGGCGCGCTAAAAAGCTATCCAGAAAACTCGGCGCTCTCCGCGCCCGCGGCGGTGAAATTATTCTGAACTTGCGTAAGTCCTATAACTGATTAAGCGCGGCGTTCGCCGCGCTTTTTTTGCTGGAGCTTCTGATTATCTTGAAAATAAACTGGCGCAATGGGGATTGCGCCCTCTAGGATGCGCGACTTCAGGGCGGTATCCCCATACCGCCGCTACCGCGCCGTACTACTGTGTGATCATCGCGGTGATTTCTAACGAATTTCTAATTTTTCTCTAACATTTTTCTAACAATCGCTTTATATAATATGGACAGAAATACCAAGAAGATAACGGTAGTATAAATCAAAACTTTGAAGGAGGTGAAGTGTTATGCCAGGTTTAGTTAGATGGAGACCACCTTGGGCACCGCGTCGACCTTCCAGGGCGATTCGTCCGTGGAGGGGATCACCGTGGAGTAGGGATTTAGATCGTTGGTTCGAGCGTATGGAAGAGGAGTTTGAGAGCCTCGTGCCATGGAGCGATAGAGATTTCGATCTGGACATGTACGAGACTGACACCGCGATAGTGGTAGAGGCGAGTTTGCCCGGCGTCAAGGCGGACGATGTCGATATTTCACTCACCGGTAATACCCTATCTCTCAAGGGCGAGGTCAAAGAGGAAACTGAGGAAGAGCGCGGTGACTATCACTATCAGGAACGACACTACGGGAAATTCCAGCGCTCAGTGATGTTACCGACGGAGGTCATCGCCGACGAGGCGACTGCGGAATTCAAAGACGGAGTTTTGAAGTTGACGTTGCCCAAGGCTGAAGAGACGGAGCGAAAGACGATAAACATCAGTGCTAAGTAGAGATTGTGGGGGGGCAACCGCGCGGCTGTCCCCCAACAAAACGATTTGATGAGGAGGTGCAAATATGGCTAACCAAGTATCATTATGGGAACCGTTCAAAGATTTCGTAACCTTACGCGAGGCTATGGATAATCTTTTTGAGGAGAGCTTTGTTCCCTCCCGTCGTAGACGCGCCACGGAGCGCCAGGGGGGAGAGCGAGGCCCAGTATATCGAATGCCGGTAGACGCTTACGCGAATGAGGAGTATGTGTTCATCAAAGCCTACGTCCCCGGCGTTACTTCTGATGAAGTTGAAATTACGATCGATGGTGACACGCTGACATTACAAGCGGAGCGACAGGCTGATATTCCTGAAGGCGCGGAGGCATTCATTCTCGAAGGCGCGGTGGGAACATTGCAACGCTCGCTGACGCTGAACGTTCCGATAGACAGTGACAAGGCTGAGGCGGAAGTGAAGGATGGGATCTTGAATCTCAAGATTCCCAAAGCTGAAGCCGCGAAGCCGAAGAAGATTACAGTAAAATCATAGACATTGACCAGTAGATGATGAAGTAAGGGCGCGGGGTTATTCCTCGCGCCCTTCTTGGTGTTTGGCTATGACAGGTACAGGAAGTATGAAGGCAGAAGAGTTTCACGAGCTAGTCCGCCAATCTTTCACTCCCGCGAACGCGAGCTTGGTGTTGAAGGCTCACGATTACGCGGTAGAACGGTTGGGTTCAGATTTGCAAGAGCATATTGAGATTTTAGATCTGTTGTTGCACCAACATGCCGATCACATCACCATAACCGCGGCAATTCTGACGCCGTTGAGACGCTGCGGCGCGATAAAAGCACGCGATCTCGAGAGAATATTCGGGACAGAGGTTGCCGATCTAGTTAGCAAAGCTTACTCAGAGGAGATTTTACGCACTGATACAGAGACGCATCGCAGGGAAGATC
>CAZSIG010000814.1:0-1922 GCA_964606195.1 uncultured Anaerolineales bacterium | reverse complement strand
CGTCATATTTTTTGGTCATGTTAATCCTTTCTGGTTACGGTAGACGGTAGTCAGCAGACAGCCCCCCCTAACTTTCTCCCAAAAGGGGGGAGAGTCGGCTCGCCTACCTCGAAAATAAATTGGTGCCGGGGGCATGGCGCGATTACCGGGCGATATGCTCATATAACCGCGTCGCGTCCCCCCTCACCCTAACCCTCTCCCCTGCGGGGAGAGGGAACTTGCCCCCCTCTCCCTTACAGGGAGCACTCCTTCGAGTAGGCTTCGCGCAGGGGCTGGGAGTGAGGGTGATTTTGGTTCATTGGTGGAGAGCTATGCTCATGTCCCTACTCCCCAAAGGGGGACCGAGGGGAGGCATCCCTGTCTACCGTCTACCTTCTATCGTTTACTATTCCACCCAATCAAAAGTACGTTCTACCGCCTTCTTCCATCCCGCGTAGATTTTATCGCGTTCCTCCGCGCCCATCCTAGGTTCCCAAGTCTTATCGACCTGCCAGTTGGCGCGCAGGTCTTCGAGGTTGTCCCAGAAACCTACCGCCAAGCCCGCCGCGTACGCCGCGCCCAGCGCGGTTGTCTCGGCGACTACGGGGCGCACTACCGGCACACCGAGTATATCTGCCTGAAACTGCATGAGCAATTCGTTGGCAGTCATGCCGCCGTCAACCTTCAACGCCTGCAACGCGACGCCGGAGTCCTGATTCATCGCCTCCAGCACCTCGCGCGTTTGGTACGCCGAAGCCTCCAGCGCGGCGCGGCAGAGGTGATTCTTGTTGATGAACCGCGTCAGTCCGACGATTGCCCCGCGCGCGTCGGAGCGCCAATAGGGCGCGAATAAGCCGGAGAACGCGGGCACGAAGTAGATGCCGCCGCTGTCGGGCACCGCTTTCGCGTAATCCTCGACATGTTGAGCGTGGTCGAAGAAGTTTAGGTTATCGCGCAGCCACTGCACCAGCGCGCCGGTGATGGCAATCGAGCCTTCCAGCGCGTAGACCGTAGGTTTGTCGCCCATTTTGTACGCGACCGTCGTCAGCAAGCCATTCTGCGAATGTACCAATTCGGTGCCGGTGTTGAGAATCATGAAACAGCCGGTGCCGTAGGTGTTTTTCGCCTCGCCCACGCCGAAACAGGTCTGCCCCACCGTAGCCGCCTGTTGGTCACCCAAGTCACCGCAAACCGAGATCGCCGCGCCGAAGGGGCCGTTCTTCAAAGTCTGCCCCCAAGTCGCGGGGTCACTAGATGGAACGATGCGCGGCAACATCTGGCGCGGGATGCCCATGATACGCAGAATCTCCGCGTCCCAATCGAGCGTGCGCAAATCCATCAACATCGTGCGGCTGGCGTTGGTCACGTCGGTGACATGCTCGCCGCCCTGCGGCCCGCCCGTCAGCCACCAGATAACCCACGTATCCATATTGCCGAAGATGGCGTCGCCCTTCTCCGCCGCGGCGCGCACGCCGGAGACGTTGTCCAGGATCCACTTGATTTTCGGTCCCGAAAAATAGGTCGCCAGCGGCAAGCCGACTTTACCGCGAAACCGATCTTGTCCGCCATCTTGCGCCAGCGCGTCACAGATTTGCTTAGTGCGCGTATCTTGCCACACCACCGCGTGGTAATATGGCTCGCCGGTGTGTTTGTTCCAGACGAGCGTCGTCTCGCGCTGGTTGGTGATACCGACCGCGGCGATCGATTTAGCCCCTATCTCCGCCCGCGCGATCGCGCCTTTGACTACCTGCTGCGTGCGCTCCCAGATTTCCAGCGCGTCATGCTCGACCCAGCCCGGCTGCGGGAAAATCTGCTCGTGCTCCCGCTGGTCGATGCTGACTACCTGTCCGCCGTGATCGAAAATCATACACCGCGTGCTGGTAGTCCCCTGGTCTATCGCTGCTACATATTTTGCCATTTGAAGATCCTCCTTATGATAAATA
>CAZSIG010000813.1:0-1925 GCA_964606195.1 uncultured Anaerolineales bacterium | reverse complement strand
AACCGCGGCGCGGGGCGAATTTGAAAGTGTCAGGTAGCTAGATAGCGAACCACCGCGTTATCAAAAGATAGAACGACGCGGCAGAGAGCAGTCGAGGTATTCGGCTGTGTCTCTGCCGCGTCGAATTTTGTCGAAATTTAACTCAATATACCCCCCATAGCTATTAAGCATAGTTGACCTACAACCAATTTAGTGGTAAACTAAATACATCTCTGGTATAAGCACCGCGGGTGATAATGCCGCCTTTCATTACGATATGATGCCCTGTGAATTAAGCGGGGCTTTTGTGTATATAAGGCATTGTGTTCACCGCTGAGCCACAGAGGACGCGGAGAAAAACACCACTACTCCTCAATAAGTGGCGCGGGGCAGGAGGTTGGGATAAATGAGAAAAAACAACGAAATTTGGACTTTTGATGATAGAAACTTAGAGATTCTGGTCGGCGCGGGGGTTCTGATTGGGCTGTACATCATCGGACTTCGTAACTATCTGTTATTTCATAGTCTGGTCGAAATCTTCAGCATCGTAGTAGCCTACAGTATCTTCGTTATATTTTGGAATTCGCGGCGGTTCGTGGATAACGACTACCTGATCTTCATCGGTACCGCGCACCTGTTCATCGGCGCGGTGGATCTGCTACATACTCTGGCGTACAAAGGTATGGGCATATTTCCGAACAACGACGCTAACCTACCGACGCAGTTATGGATCGCGGCGCGATATCTACAGAGTTTGACCTTTCTAATCGCGCCGCTGCTGGTCGGGCGAAAGTCGCGCGCCAACCGCATACTCGGCGGATACATCATCGTCACCCTGTTTTTACTAGCGTCTATTTTCTGGTGGGGCATCTTTCCCGATTGCTATATCGCGGGACAAGGTTTGACGCGGTTTAAGGTAATCAGCGAATACATCATCTCCCTAATCTTTTTCGTATCCGCGCTGCTTCTGTGGCGCAAACGCGCCGAGTTTCAGCGAGATATATTGAGATTACTGCTGCTGTCCATAGCCGCGACTATTCTTGGCGAGTTGGCTTTCACGCGGTACATCAGCGTATACGGCGTAGCAAATCTATTCGGGCACTTCTTCAAGCTCATCGCGTTCTACCTAATCTACAAAGCGATTATCGAGATCGGGCTGAACAAACCTTACGCCCTTCTGTTCAGAGATCTGCGAAAGAACGAGGAGGGTTTTCGCCGCGAGCGCGATTTCGCGGAGAATCTGATCAACACCGCGCAGGTCATCGTGCTAGTATTGAACCCCGCGGGTGAAATCATGCGCTTTAATCCTTACACTAAAAAAATCTTGGGCTACGAAGAGCAAGAAGTAGTGGGTAAAAATTGGTTCGACGTATTCCTGCCGCGGCGCGAGCGCACCCACTTACAAGATTTATTCGAGAATATCTTGGGAGATAAGCGAACGCGCAGTAATACCAATCCGGTTATCACCAAAGATGGGCGCGAGTTGATCATCGAATGGTCTAATACCCCCTTGACCGACAGCGCTGGGGCACCGCTTGGGGTGCTCTGCATTGGTCAGGACATCACTGAGCAGGAGACAGTGATGGCTGAACTCTCGCGTCTGGCAACCGTAGTCGAACAAGCTACCGACACGATAGTTATCACTAATCTCGCGGGCACCATAATATATGCCAATCCCGCGCTTGAGAGGAGCACCGGCTACCGCGTCGAAGACGCGCTGGGACAAAACCCGCGCATCTTGAAGAGCGGTCATCACGACGCCGCGTTTTATAAGGAGCTGTGGGGCACTATTTCGTCCGGAGAGACTTGGTATGGCACCTTCGTGAATAAGCGCAAAGATGGCAGCCTCTATTACGAAGAAGCGACCATCTTTCCGATTAAGGACGCGTCCGGCAAGAAGATCAACTACGCCGCGGTGAAACGCGATATCACGGAGCGCAAGCGCG
>CAZSIG010000812.1:0-1934 GCA_964606195.1 uncultured Anaerolineales bacterium | reverse complement strand
GGAAATTTGATAGAGATGACCGTATGCTTCTGCCCATCAGCCTCAATCGCCTCCTCCTCGAATTGAAGCGGTTCTCTAGTTTGTATAACCTGCGCGTCATTGGCTTGATGCTCAACCGCCAACTCTGGCGAAACGAAATCGTAAGATGATTTGCCCACCACCTCAGCCTGAGTGATATTGAAGGCATTTTCAAAGGCGCGGTTGACCAACACAAAGCGACCTTGCGCGTCTTTGAGGTAGATAACCGCTGAAGTATAATCCAGAATAGCTTGAAGCCGGCTCTCACTCTCGCGCAACCTCTCCTCTGTGCGCTTTCGCGCGGTGATGTCCTCCACAAAGGCAAAACCGAACTCCAATTCCCCCGATTCCCCTTTGAATAAAGATGCCGCGACATCCACCCACACCGTATGTCCATCGCGATGAATATACCGCTTCTCCATACGGTAATCGACGCGGTCTCCCGCCCACAGTTCGTTAATCAGTTCCCACTCTCGTTTCAGGTCATCTTCATGGGTGAAATTCGCGAAATTCAGGCGCAGTAGTTCTTCCCGACTGTAGCCTATCATCTCCGCCAGCGCGGCGTTGCAGTCGGTCATATCGCCTTTACTGTCCACCACGCCGACGCCGATGGGAGAGAGATGAATAATCGACCGAAACTTCTCCTCGCTTTGACGCAATGCCTCTTCCGCGTACTTACTCTCTGTTACGTCACGAAAACTCCATATTCGCCCCGCGATTTCGTCACCGATGTAATAGGGGGCGGTATAACGCTCGAAAATTCGCCCATCCGTCAGTTCCACCGCGTCATAACTTTCTATTTCTGGATTATCATACAACTCCTCGATGCGCGCCTTGACGCGCTCCGGCTCCTTCAAACGCGACCACATGCGCGCCAAACGGTCATTCAAAGCTGGTATATCTGTCCATTCGTCAGAGGAATTCCACATGTCAGCAAATCGCTGGTTATAATTGAGCACCTTACTATCTTTGTCCGTAGTGACAATGCCATCCGCGGTCGCCTCCAGTGTAGCCTGTAACAGTGCCATCGATTCTTTGAGTTCGTTCTCCGCGCGTTTGCGCTCGGTGATATCCTCCACCGCCACAATGACATGCTTGTGCCCGCGAATAAAGACCGGCTCCGCGCTGACCAGTAAGCAGCGTTCCTCCGGCTCACCCGCGATGAGCAGCGTGGGCGAGATCTCCGCGCCATGTACGCTATCGTTCACGCCACTCAGGACGCTCTCCACGCCGCACCGTAGCGGGCAGTCGGGACAGGAATTGGAGAACCCGCAACCGCGCGAATCCTCATAGCTGTGAATACACCCTAAGCCGCCCCCACCGCGTTTTCCGATGACCTCCGCGGGCTCGCGCAGTACGAGCGTCGCTGCCGCCTCGTTCGCCTGCACGATGACCGTCTCCTCGTCCAACAGCAGCATTCCCACCGGCGCGGCGGCGAACATCTTGAGCAGGTTTTCGCGCTCCTGTTGCAACTCCTCGTTCGCCCGCGCCAGCTCTGCGGTGCGCTCCGCCACTCGGCCTTCTAACTCATCGTGCGCCCGTTGTAGCGCGTCCTTCGCCTGCTGTCGCTCGATGGCGTAGGTGAGGGCGTGCGCCAACAGCGTGCCGGTAACTTCGCGCTTAAAGAGATAATCCTGTGCCCCCGTGCGCACCGCGCGCAGCGCCAACTCCTCATCCTCGCGCCCCGTCAGCACGACGATGGGCAGATGGGGATAGTACGCCCGCAGCGTGGCAAATGTATCCCCGGCGCGGCTATCCGGCAGGTCGAGGTCGGTCAGCACCGCGTCGAAGTCTCTCACATCCAATCGCGCCAATCCCGCCGCGAGATTATCGACCCATTCCAACTCGAAGTACGGCAACCCCCACCCCAGCGCGCTCGCGCTGCGCAGATGCTCCTCTATCAACCGCGCGTCGCC
>CAZSIG010000811.1:0-1940 GCA_964606195.1 uncultured Anaerolineales bacterium | reverse complement strand
CCTTCTACGGCGATTTAGAGTTGTCCGAGGGCGCGGCGTTGGGGCAATACAATATTCAGGCTGAATTCGCCAATTACGGCTACGGCGCATCGTTCCAAGTCGCCGCGTATCGCCCGCCGGAGTTCGAGGTGACGGTCAACCCCGCCGACGCGGAGGTATTGATGGGCGATTCGACGCAGGCTGCCGTCGATGTAACCTACTTCTTCGGCGGTCCCGTAGTCGACGCGCCGGTGAGTTGGAACGTGATGCTGCAAACGTATCGCTTCGCGCCGCCGCAGTTCGCGCGCTACAAATTCACCGACACCGATGACCCCTGGATTTGCTGGAATTGCTGGTGGTGGCAGCCGGAGCCGCCGCGCGTGATTCTCAGCGGCGAGGGGCGCACCGACGCGGCGGGAAAATTGATGATAGATTTGCCACACTTAGGGCGTTATGGGGATAACGCTCTAGGTCGCTATCCCGATAGCGACATCATCACCGGCAGCCACAAACTCATCGTCGAGGCGACCGCGACCGGCGCGGATAATCAGGTGCTCTCCGGACGCAGCGAGATAATCGTGCATCGCGGTGAATTTTACATCGGCTTAGCCCCGCAGCAGTACGTTGGGCAGGCAGAGCGCGAGATGAACGTGGACGTGATTTCGGTTGACCTGAACGGCGCGCGATTGCCCAGCCGCAATCTGACCGCGATAGTCTACCGCCGCGAGTGGGAGAATATTTTCATCGAGAATGAAGCGGGCGGCGGGCGCTGGGAATGGGAGACTAAAGATACCGAAGTTCACCGCGAGGAGATTTCCACCGACGCGAACGCGGAGGCGGTCATCACCTTCACGCCCGCGCAGGGCGGCAGCTATCGCGTCGTGGTCAACGGGCTGGACGAGGGCGAGCGGCTGGTGCAGAGCAGCATCTTCGTCTGGGTCAGCGGACGCGACTATGTGTCGTGGCGGCGCGAGAACAACGACCGCATCACACTCGTTGCCGATAAGGGCAAATACGCGCCGGGCGAGACCGCAGAGATTCTCATCCCCTCGCCGTTCAGCGGTGAGCAATGGGTGTTGCTCACCATCGAGCGCGGCGGTATCCTGCACCGCGAAGTGATGAAATTGGAGAACAACAGTTACATCTACCGCCTACCCATCACCGCCGACCACGCGCCGAACATCTACGTCTCCGCGGTGGTGGTCAAGGGGCAAGACGAGAATAATGAGATCGCGACGTACAAAGTGGGCTACGTCGGTTTGGAGGTCGAGCCTGTGCCGCAGACGCTCAACATCGAGGCGACGCCCGACCGCGACCGCGCCGAGCCGGGCGAGACGATGGGGTTCGATTTGCGGGTGACTGATGACAGCGGCGAACCGGTCTCCGCGGCGTTCTCGCTCGATTTGGTGGACAAGGCGATTCTGACGCTGATGCCGCGCCAGCCCGACGCGATTGTGAAAGCATTCTACAGTCGGCGCGGTTTGGGCGTGAACACCGCCAGCGGTCTCGCGGTCTCGCTCAATCGCTTGCTGGTGGAGCAAGAGGAACAATACGAAGAGGTGGCTACTTTTGCCGGCGCCGATAATGCGGTGGAGAAAACGGTAGAGGTTGAGGAAGAGATGGCGATGGAAGCCCCCGCCGCGCCGATGGCAACTGAAGGCGCGGTGAGAAGCGCGGCTAAGGGCGAAGCTGCCGCGCCGCCCCCCGGCGTGGAACTGCGCGAGGAATTCGCCGATACCGCGTATTGGGATGCCGCGGTCGTGACCGGACAAGATGGACGCGCCCGCGTGGAGATAGAACTGCCCGATAACCTGACGACGTGGGTATTTCGCGGCGTCGGCATCACCGCCGATACCGAAGTGGGCGAGGCGACGACCGAGATGCGCGTCACCAAGCCACTGTTGGTTCGTCCCGTCGCGCCGCGCTTCTTCGTGGTCGAAGACCGCGCCGAACTCGCCGCG
>CAZSIG010000810.1:0-1944 GCA_964606195.1 uncultured Anaerolineales bacterium | reverse complement strand
ATACGTGATCAAAGGCTGTCATTTGGGGCGAGAAGAGTCTTAGTGTTCTTCGTGTCCTTAGTGGTTGAATAGTTATCATTGGAACAGATAATGAAACATCTATTTTTCAAAATAGCATCGCGGTTGTGGATTATTGTACTGCTCGTCACAATAATCCCCCTCCCCGCGAGTTTCGCGCAGGAAGCCGTCGAAGTCGCGCCAACTCAGGAAGCGCCGCCCGATAATCGCTTCGGCATCGTCGAGGCTTACGTCAACGCCGCGGAGGCGACCACCGCGGGCGCGGGATACACGCGCATTATCCTATACTGGAACGCGATTCAACCATCCAGCCCCGCCGACTGGAAACCGGCTAACGTGCCCGACCCCTTCATCGACGCGGAACTAGCTGCCGGGCGCGAGGTAGTCGCGGTGTTGATCGGGACGCCCGACTGGGCGAGCGACGGATTAAATGACAGCCGCGCCGTGCCCGATATGGCGGCTTGGGGAAATTTTACCAAGCGCGTCGCGCAACAATATCACGGGCGCATCAAACATTGGGTCATTTGGAACGAGCCAGACGTGTGGGACTTGGAACATCGCGGCAGCACGTGGTTAGGTACAGTAGAAGATTATGCGCGAACGCTGAAAGTGGCTTACAATAGTATCAAAAGCGTCGACCCCGCGCTGGAAGTTCATCTGACCGGACTGACGTATCATTGGGACGCCAAATATGAGCGGGAGCAATATCTAGCGCGGCTATTGCGCGCCATCGCGGCAGACCCCGACGCGGCGGAGAATGACTTTTTCTTCGACGCGGTGGTCTATCACCTATATTATGACCCTGAATGGATGTTCGACATTCTGCAAGAGGTGCGCGGTATGCTGCGCGAATACGATTTGGAGAATAAACCGATTTGGATTAACGAGACCAACGCGCCGCCCACCGATGATCCGCTCGAACCGCCCTGGGCGGAGCCGCTGTTGGTGGTGTCATCGCAAGAACAGGCAGCTTTTGTGATTCAGGCTTACGCCTTGTTGCTCGCGGGGGGCGCGGAGCGCGTCGAATTCTACAAGATGCGTAACAGCGCGAACCATCCCGAAGATGTGGAGCCATTCGGAATTCTTCGGCACGACGATAGCCGCCGCCCAGCTTTTGCCGCCTATAAAGTAGTCACCACCCACTTCGCGGGTTATGAGTGCGTCGATTGGACACGGCGCGGGGAGGTCTACGTGGTAACGTTGGAGCGTGGGGATAAGACGACCAGAGTGCTGTGGACGACATCGCGGCGGAGCCAAAGGTTCACCGCTGACGCCATCGCGAAGGACGCGCTCTTGGTGAACGAGTCCGGTGAAGCTGAGGTTATCGCTGCGGTGAACGGCGCGTATAACATCGAACTGCCGGGGGCGACATGCAGCGCGGGTTTCTGTTTCATCGGGGGCGCGCCGCGCGTGCTGGTGGAAAATGTCTCTTCAGACCACGATTTATCTTCTCCGAAAGCTATCCCCACTGATAATTGGCGCTACGACCGCGCCGTTCAGTTGTGTCATCGTAACATGCGCAGATTGCCGATAAAACTCTTCGCGAGTTTTTGCCCAAGCGCGTATGCGGCAGACAGTTGAGTGAAATAAAAGAACCCCGATTTCTCTAAGAAATCGGGGTTCTGGTCATTCTATCGCGTTAGGCTAGTGGCGTTTGCGCCAGGCCATCCAGCCCATCGCGCTCATCAGTAAACCGATGCTCGCGAAGATGCCCCAAGCGTTGAACGCGGGGACAAACCGAACATCTGCATCCATCCATTGCAGAATCGCGCTCATAAACTCAGCCCGCGTCGTGTGCCCGGTGTTATCGTTGATCGCCTCGAAGCCGAAGCTGAGATACAGGGTACGATAGTTGAACATCGTACCCGTTTCGTCAGCACGCCCGACCGCGAGGACCCCTTCGGGGCCTGGCTCAACAGGGGCAAC
>CAZSIG010000809.1:0-1945 GCA_964606195.1 uncultured Anaerolineales bacterium | reverse complement strand
GTGAATGAATTCACAGGCTGATATGAAAAACATGCTCAAGCATGTTCGGGGATACGAGCAGCACGCTTTAGCGTGCTTTTGATAGCAGCCCCGAATTCATTCGGGGCATTCGGGGCAAATTCGGGGCTGACGGAGATTGATGACTAAATGCACTGGCAAGTAAATCCTTATGTAATCGCATTACTCGCGACCGCGTTTGTGTCGGGCGCGGTGACGATTTACGCCTGGCGCCGCCGCCCCAACGCGAGCGCGCTATCTTTCGCGTTCCTCATGCTGGCGGTGACGATATGGTCGTTCAGCTACGCGATGGAACTGGGCAGCCAAGACCTCTCCACCATGCTCTTTTGGATTAAACTGGAGTATACCGGCATCGCAACCTTGCCAGGATTATGGATGGTTTTTACATTACAATATGCCGGGCGCGATAGATGGCTAACGCGCCGCAACGTGCTTTTGCTGTTCGTCGTCCCCGCGATAACCTGGGCGCTGAACTGGACTAATGAGTTTCATCATCTGTATTACAGCGAAGTCAGCATGGCCCCCGGCGGTCCATTTCCGCTGCTATCTATAGGGCGCGGTCCCTGGTATTGGATTCATATTACAAGTTCATATCTGGCACTATCAGGGGGCACCATCCTGCTGCTGCAAATGTTCGTTCGCTCCTCGCGCCTATACCGCGTACAGGCGGGCGTGATACTGACCGGCGCGCTCGTGCCATTGGCGGTCAACCTATTATACCTCTTCGGTATGAGACCTTTCGCGCATCTCGATTTGACCCCCTTCGCTTTCACGCTGACCGGAGTGTTGATCGGCTGGGGGCTGTTTCGCTATCACTTTCTCGACCTCGTGCCGGTGGCGCGGGATAAGGTGATGGAAAATATGTACGACGGTGTCATCGTACTAGATGCCCAATCGCGCATTGTGGACATCAACCCCGCGGCGCAAGAGGTAATCGGCTACTCCGCGGAGCAGATAATCGGGCAGCCGGTGGAGCGAATTCTGAAGGAACGCCCCGATTTACTCGAACGTTACCACGATGTGCCCGAGGCGCATACGCAAATCGTCCTGCATACAGGGGCGGAAGAGCGTTATTATGACTTGCGTATTTCCCCGATACGGGGACGGCGCGGGGAATTGACCGGAAGGTTAGTCGTATTACATGATATTACCGAACTCGACCGCGCGGAAAAGAAACTGCGCGCCGCGAAGGACGAAGCCGAAGCCGCGCGCCGCGCCGCGGAGCGGAGCGCGCAAGAGGCGGAAGCCGCGAACCAAGCCAAAAGCTCTTTCCTCGCCAACATGAGCCACGAACTGCGCACACCGCTAAACGCCATTCTCGGCTACACAGAATTGATTCAAGAGGAGGTCGCGGAGGGGGATTACACCGACATAGCTGCCGATTTACACCGCATCAGCACCGCCGCGAAGCTGCTGACGACGCTAATCAGTGACATTCTCGATATGTCTAAGATCGAGGCGGGCAAAATGGACTTGTATCTGGAAGATTTCAACCCGCGCGTGTTGATCGATGAGGTAGTGGAGACCACGACCACGTTGATCGAGCGTAACGACAACGAGCTACGCGTGCAGTACGCGGCGGAGATCGAGATGATGCACGCCGACTTGACTAAAGTACGGCAGGTATTGTTGAATCTGGTGAGCAACGCGGCGAAGTTCACAACTGAGGGGACGATTACGTTGTCGGTTCAGCAGGAGGGGCAGTGGGTACTATTTCGCGTCGCGGATACCGGCATCGGCATGACGCCCGCGCAGCGGCAGCGGTTGTTTCAGGCGTTCGTGCAGGCGGATAATGGGATCACGCGGCGGTATGGCGGGACGGGGTTGGGCTTGGCGATCAGCTATCGGTTCTGCCAGATGATGGGCGGGGAGATCACCGTGGAGAGCGAACGGGCGCGGGGTTCGGTATTCACCGTGCGACTGCCGG
>CAZSIG010000808.1:0-1949 GCA_964606195.1 uncultured Anaerolineales bacterium | reverse complement strand
TCTGCGGAAATCCGCGTCCTATTTTCTGCCTAGCTTATTAGGGAACAACTCTAATCATTGAAAGGCATATTTTTTAGACGACGAAAGTTATATCAAAAACTCTGCGCTCTCGGCGTGCTCGGCGGTAAAAATACCCCGAAGTTGCGTAAGTCCTATGTTATTGAACGGTTGCCTTCTGAATTTTTACGAACCAAAATGATTTGACTCTAACCCCTTTCCAGAATATAATCGGGTTGATAAATGTTTGAATAAACTGCGATTCTCCTCATTGGAGAACAAAGATGTTCTGGGAGGTAGCAAATGAATACGCAAGATTATATCCGATTGGAGAGAGAATATGGCGCCACGAACTACAAACCGCTTGATGTAGTGCTCGCCAAGGGCGCGGGTATCTGGGTATGGGATGTCGAGGGTAATAAGTATCTCGATTTCCTTTCCGCCTATTCCGCGATGAATCAGGGGCACTGTCACCCGAAAATAGTCGCGGTGATGAAGGAACAAGCCGAAAAAATCACTTTGACCTCACGCGCCTTTCGCAATGATCAATTGGGATTGTTCTATAAGGAACTATGCGACATCACTCACTCGCACATCGCGCTGCCGATGAACAGCGGCGCGGAGGCGGTCGAGTCGTGCATCAAGGCAGTTCGCAAATGGGGGTATCACGAGAAGGGTATTCCTGATGGAGAGGCGGAGATTATCGTCTGCGAGAACAACTTTCACGGCAGGACAGTCACGATCGTCGGGTTCAGCACCGAGCCGCAATACCGCGACGGTTATGCCCCCTTCACGCCGGGCTTCAAGGTCGTTCCGTTTGGTGACGCGCAAGCACTAGATGACGCGATAACTCCTAACACCGTAGCTTTCATGGTCGAACCGATTCAGGGCGAGGCAGGCATTATCATTCCGCCCGCAGGCTACCTGCGCGATGTCCGCCGCATCTGTACTGAACATGATATCGCGATGGTTACAGACGAGATTCAAACCGGCTTGGGACGTACTGGCAAGTTGCTGGCTGAGGAGCATGAGGGCGTCGAGGCGGATGTCACCGTGATCGGCAAGGCGCTGTCGGCGGGATTCTATCCGGTCTCCGCGGTGCTCTCGAACAAGAAGGTCTTGGGAGTTTTCCAACCGGGGGATCATGGGAGCACTTTCGGCGGAAATCCGTTGGCTTGCGCGGTGGCGCGCATGGCGCTCAAGGTCTTGATTGAGGAGGGGATGATCGACAACGCGGCGAAGATGGGCGATTACCTGATGAGTAAACTTCGTACGATTCAAAGTCCATATATCAAAGAGGTCAGAGGTAGAGGATTGTTAATTGGCGTGGAGCTGCATGAGGAAGCGGGCGGGGCGCGGCGTTTCTGCGAGAGGTTGATGGCTAAGGGGCTGCTGTGTAAGGAAACTCACAAACACGTCATTCGCTTCGCGCCGCCGTTGATCATTCAAAAAGAGGATATCGATTGGGCGTTTGAGCGGATAGAAGCGGTGTTGACCGCGTAAAGGTAGAACTTACGCAAGTTCAGCATAATTTTACCGCCGAGCACGCGGAGAACGCGGAGTTTTCTAGGTCATTCTTTAGCGCGCCGCGAATATAGTCTTCAATGAACGTACATGACTCTGAGTGTCTAAGTATTATGTACACTCTATGAAAATGACTTAATTACGCCCTACATGGCTCTCAGCCCCCGTCCGCGGGGGCGTTATGGAATAGGGCGATGCTTTTGCCGTAGCCGCCCCCGCGACGGGGGCTTAGAGCGAAATTAAAGTACGCTCAGCGTAGACCAAACATAACAGTAGGACTTACGCAAACCGCGCTGGAATTTACCGCCGAGAACGCCGAGAACGCGGAGATTTACGGGAAAGATTTTTTGTATCTGTCATACCCAGTCATAAATATTCATTAAAAGCCACGCTCGCGGCGCGATAGATAACTATCCATAAAACTCGGC
>CAZSIG010000807.1:0-1958 GCA_964606195.1 uncultured Anaerolineales bacterium | reverse complement strand
GATGGAGAAGTTTGGGTATAGAATACCCTGGTAGGTTTCAGCTCCCCGCGAGCTTGAAGCTCGCGGGGAGCTAGAAACTTCGCTTGGAAACCCATAAGAGCGAACATCTTTACAGATGCCTGTCACCTTGCAGGTGATGGGCATTTTGCGCGTCTGCGGTTTTCGCGGTATAATGGTTTATCTAAGTGATAAACAATCTAAACTAATAGTGTAAATTAAGAAGGATATATTCTATGAATGGTAAAGATGTTCATTACGATAACGAAAAACCGCGCTGGCGTTCAGTCATGTCTCGGCGCGCCTTTTTACAACTCGGCTTAGGTTCTTTTGCCGCGTGGCTCGCCGCGTGTGCGCGTAAAGTGGTATCCCCCACCACGACGCCGTCGGCGGTGCCGGTGGCTCAAGCGACAATTACGAAGCCACCATCGCCCGCGCCGACCGCGACCGCGCCACCTACTGCCACTTATCCACCACCGCCGCCCTCGCCCTCACCACTGCCACCGACCTACACACCTGTACCCGCCACGCCAACCGCGCCGCCGACTTACACCGTCGCGGTGGCTACGCCGACCAACGCGCCCACCGATACCGCGGTGCCGCCGACGCCTACCGAAGTTCCAACCGATACACCCGTTCCCCCCACGCCGACCAGCCCGCCGC
This sequence comes from uncultured Anaerolineales bacterium, assembly GCA_964606195.1. Lineage (GTDB taxonomy): Bacteria > Chloroflexota > Anaerolineae > CAZSIG01 > CAZSIG01 > CAZSIG01. Next base: position 1,298 of record CAZSIG010000807.1, on the reverse strand, counting down.
CGACCGCTACGCCCGCGCCGGTGCTCACCCGCGCCGATTTGATGGCACACTGGCCTACGACCGAAAAGAGCCGCGTCGTCATGGTGCGGCACAGTGGAGTATTGGCAAACGGCGCGCCCGACGCGGAAATCGTGCTGCAAATGCTCGACGCGGGCGTCAGCGCGCTTGCCGATAGCGAAGATGTGTTGGCGGTTTGGCGTACGCTGTTCGCGCCCGATGAGCGGGTACTGCTCAAGGTCAATTGCATCTCCTACGGTGGGCCGACGCAGCCCGCTGTGACTTACGCGGTGGCGCAGCGATTGCAGGACGCGGGCTTGGCGGCGGAGAATATCCTCATCTTCGACCGCACCGACCATGAACTATCGAGCGCGGGTTATACCATCAACGAAGGGGCTTCGGGAGTGCAGTGTCACGGGGCGCGCGGTGATGGGGCGAAAATCAAGCTCACTCAGGCTGAAGTCAAGTTCTACCGCGAGTTAGAGGAATACGACGCGATTATCAATATTCCGACGCCGAAGCAGCATGGCATGGCGGGAATAAGCGTGGCAATGAAAAATCACTACGGTTCGGTGAACCATCCCGGCATGTTGCACGGTAATCGCTGCGACCCGGCTATCGCGGAATTGAACGCGCAGCCGGTGATACGCGACAAAACGCGCCTCATCGTCGGCGCGGCGTTGCGCGTCAGTCCGTGCGATTGGAATAATCCAGAGGTGGAAAACGCGCTCCTGTTCTCATTTGACTCGGTCGCGCTCGACACGGTGGGACGCGATATTCTGGTGCGTCAGCGGCAGGATATGGGACTGGACGCGGGGTTTATGGTGGATGGCGCACTGCAGCTTCGCACCGCGCAGGCGTTGGAATTGGGAGCGACTGACGCGGGGCTGATTGATTTGCGGGAGATTACATTGGCATAAAAAAGGGCACAGCCTGCTGTGCCCTTCACCGTTTCCTTATTTTACTCCAGAATCTCCGCCCTTAGGACTTACACAACTTTGGTGTATTTTTACCGCCGAGTACGCGGAGAGCGCAGAGTTTTTGTTGCAATTTGTATCATCCACAAAACATGACCTTCGATTTGTCGGTCAAAAGCGTGAGAAGTTGTTCGATATCCGCTTTGCTTCGCGCCTTGTGAAATTCGCGAACTGTTTTCAATGGTACTCTACTCAAGACTACTCCGAAAATAGGCGCAATGGGGATTGCGCCCTGTGCAATACGTCAGGGCGGTATCCCCATACCGCCACTACCACGGCGCGATAGTTTTCGTTCATTGATGGTGTGGTAACACGCATGAGCAC
>CAZSIG010000806.1:0-1960 GCA_964606195.1 uncultured Anaerolineales bacterium | reverse complement strand
TGTCATACACGGTCATAAATATTCATTAAAAGTTATATTTGTAGCGCGATAAAAAATTATCCAGAAAACTCTGCGCTCTCCGCGCCCTCGGCGGTGAAATTATTCTGAACTTGCGTAAGTCCTATAGTAAAGAAACTACGCGTACCATCACATTCCCGCCGAGAGTATTAACCATTGTACCATCCACTCCAAGTCCCCCACCGCGTCCCATTTGACAAAACAGAAACGAACTTGTATAATAGCTCCGTTACGAATTTGAATACAATTGACGCGGCGGGCAGTAGCGGATGTGATTCGCGAATACTGTTGCTGACACTACTCCATAGAGCGAAGACGCGAGTACGTTACTACTTGCTCTTCGCTTTTTTGCTGTCCGCCAATAGCGCGAAAGGAGGTGAACGTTTTCTAAAATCAAGTACACAAACAATCGACTGTAGTATAGATATGAGTATAACTAAAAACATAGCACGATAGGAGGAGAAATTCAAATGGCGAACGAAAGAAAAGTTCTCGGTTATTTGCCCAATGATCAACCGGAGATCGGTCCGCTAATCGGTTTGGCGTTCCAACATGTACTCACCATGTTCCCCGCGACGGTACTATCCGCGATTTTGATGGGCTTTGATGTCGGGGTGACCCTATTCGCTGCCGGTGTCGGCACCATCGCGGCGTTGCTTATCTCATCTCGCGTAGGCGGAACGTACATTCCCCTCTTCTACGGTGGTAGTTTCAGCTACATCGCGCCCGTCATGGCACTCGTAGCGAAAAACGCGGCGGGCGATGACATCACTCTAGGGTTACGAATGGCACAGGGAGGCATCGTCTTCACTGCCATACTAAACATCATCGTTGGCTTGTTGATTCAGTACATCGGCAAGGAAAACCTCGACCGCATCCTGCCGTCAGAAGTCACCGGCTCCGTAGCCATCGTCATCGGTGTAGCCCTCGCGGGCGCGGCGATTGACATGGCAGCCGCCAACTGGGGCGTGGCGCTCATCACGTTGGTCACGACTATCTTGTTCTCGGTGTACCTGCGCGGTAAAGGAGTACTGGGCTTGTTCCCAATTTTGCTCGGCGCAGCGGTCGGCTATGTGGTCAGCATCCCCCTGGGCTTGGTTGAATTTCAAAAGGTCATGGAAGCGGCGTGGATTCAGATGCCGAACTTCCAATTCCCCGTCTTCAGCCTCTCCGCAATTGCCGCCATCGCCCCCATCGCCATCGCTACCATCCCTGAGAGCACCGCGCATCTGTATCAGATTAGCCTCTACGTTGACCAACTCGCCGACGAACTGGGCAAAGAGCGTCCGCGGTTGAGCCGCCTCATCGGTTTGAACCTCGTCTGCGACGGCGTGGCAGACGGTATTTGCGGGTTGTTGGGCGCGGGCGCGAGCACCAACTACGGGGAGAACAACTCCCTCATGGCGATTACGCGCAACTACTCCGGCCCCGTCATCATGGGCGCGGGGGTCATCGCGATTTTACTCGGCTTCGTGGGAAAACTCTCCGCGCTGGTCAACACCTTACCCACCGCAGTGACCGGCGGATTATCCATCTTCCTCTTTGGTGTCATCGCCGCGCAAGGTATCGCGTTGCAAATCGCCGAGAAGACGAATCTCTTTGACCCGCGTAAACTCGCCATCGTCGCCATCATTCTGATTTTCGGCATCGGCGGCTCGTTCATGGAAGGGAGCATGATTCGGGTGTTCGGGCTGGAACTCCCCGCTATCGCCACCTCCGCGGTCGTCGGCATCCTGATTAACCTCATCTTCATGTTCGTCCCCGCGACGCATATCGACGAAGAGTTTGAGAAATTAGATATCGACTCGCTGAAAGTATAACTATCGCGACCATTTTAGTTTGAGAACGATAAGCCAGGTTTTGAATAAAAACCTGGCTTATTTATATGACTTACGCAAGTTCAGAATAATTTTACCGCCGAGCACGCGGAGAACGCAGAGTT
>CAZSIG010000805.1:0-1961 GCA_964606195.1 uncultured Anaerolineales bacterium | reverse complement strand
GCTATTTATCCGCGAGAATCTGCGCAAATCCGCGTCCTATTTCTTGCCCAGCTTAGTACTACGAGACTTCGCGCTAGAGTGTCATTCTGAGCGACCAGCGGGAGCGAAGAATCTCGCTTCGCGGAGTACTACTACCACCTAAAACGAGATTCTTCGTCGCTGCGCTCCTCAGAATGACATTTCTAAAGTGCCGCGGTTACGAAATCTCGTTGTAGTGTTAGTTTCGCGGCGCGAACCCCGATTTTTTCTTCAAAATCGGGGTTCTGGCTCATGTTCTGACCTCTTCACCGCGGCGAGAAAAGCGCGCACCGCGTCGTGGTTTTTACGTCCCGGCGCGGCTTCCACCCCACTCGCGACATCCACTCCCCAAGGCCGCACCGCGTCGATTGCCGCAGCGACGTTGTCTAGTGTCAGTCCCCCCGCCAATAACAGCGGATAGTGCGCGGCTAACGCGCCCGCCAATTCCCAATCGCCGGTCTCCCCCGTGCCGCCGCGCAGTTGCGGGTGATAGGCATCTATGAGCAGCGCGGGAAACCGCCTATCGCCGCACATTCGCCCCGAAACCGCGTACTGCTGCGCCATTTCGTGCACCTCCGCGCGTGAACGCGGGCGCAATGCCTTGTAAGCGCGTTCCCTCAACGGTGGTTGGTGCAAAGCTCGCGGCGGCTCCTCTCCGTGCAACTGCGCCAAAGCCAAGCCGCAAAAATCTAGCACCTCCGCGACACGCTGCGGCGTTTCATTCACGAATACCCCCACCGTCAAAAACTCATTTCGCGTCGATTTTAGCGCGTTTATAATCTCTTTCACGCGCTCCGGCGGCGCATAACGCGGACTTTTCGAGAAAAGGATAAACCCCAGCAAATCAGCCTCCGCCCCAACCGCGACTCGCGCATCCTCCAAGTTCGTAATCCCACAAATTTTAACTTTTACCACGACATTCCTCCCCCTCTACTAGGGCTTTCTCAAAGTACAAACCGCGCAGTCAAAACCTCCCGCAGGTTTGATTTTTCTGACAAAAAAGTATGGTTCTACAGCCGTAACCGCGCTGGAGCAAGGTCACATTGTTTGAACCTGCGGGACGCGGAGCGCGCTGACTTTGAGAAAGCCCTATCCCCTCTACCGTCTACTGCCCCCCGTCTACCAATTCGCGCACCTTCGCGCCCACATTCTCCGCGACCACCAACGCCTCGCCAATTAACATCGCGTCCACGCCCGCCGCCGCCAACCGCGCCACATCGGCGCGCGTGTGGATGCCGCTCTCCGCCACGAAGCAGACCTCCGGCGGCACCATCGGGCGCAGCGATAAGCAAGTATTCAAATCGACACTGAAATCGCGCAGATTGCGATTGTTGACACCGAGCAGGCGCGGCTTCAGCGGCAGGACGCGCTGCACCTCGCCCGCGTTGTGCGTCTCAATCAATGCCGCCATGCCTAGCGAGCGTGTGAGCGCGAGCAATTCCGCCAGTTGCTCATCGGACAACACCGCGGCGATGAGCAGCAGTGCGTCAGCCCCCGCGGCGCGCGCCTCGTAAACTTGATAAGGGTGAACGATAAAATCTTTGCGTAACAGCGGCGTATCGTCAAGATGTTCCCGAATTCGCGTCAAATACTCCAAACTTCCCTGAAAATACGGTTCATCGGTCAACACACTGATTGCCGCCGCGCCGTTGGTGGCATAAGTGGTCGCCAGATGCACCGGCTCGAAATCGGGACACAACAATCCCTTGCTGGGCGAAGCTTTCTTCACCTCTGCGATGAGCGCGACGCCCGACGCGTACCGCAATGCCGTCACGAAATCGCGCGGCGGTGGTGTAGCAGCGGCGCGGTCGCGCATAAGCTCAAGCGCCCCTGCGCACATTCGGCGCGGCAGTTCTTCGCTGCGTTTGTACTCAATAATCTCGTCGAGGACTGTCATAATACTCCTAAGAATGGTGATTTGGATTATCCACCGCCAGCCCTTC
>CAZSIG010000804.1:0-1964 GCA_964606195.1 uncultured Anaerolineales bacterium | reverse complement strand
GGGATACCGCCCTGACGTATTATACAGGGCGCAATCCCCATTGCGCCTATTTTCGAGGTTTTTTACCACGCCGCGAATATAACTTTTTGAGTTATAGTGCGATTTTGCATAAGTTCTATTCTAAATCTCATAAATCAAATTCCCTCAACGAAGGGAGGGCATCATGGCAAATAAACATGAAACCAACACCAAAATAATATGGTCACACCGCGACGCGCAGATCTTAGCGAAAACCTTTCCCGAAAACCGCTATCCCCTCAACGGCTACCGCGTCGGTGTAGGATTAACTCAGCTTGATCAGATTCTCATCGCCGCCTCACAGAACGGCGCCGATCTGGTCAAGGAATTTCAGGCGTTTTGCGCGGAACATGGCGAAGTCGGATTACAACTTCAAAGCGAAGTGCGCGCCGCGGACCCTCTCGCGCCAGTTCCCGACCAACTCGAAGATGTCTTCGGCTGGACGTTTCGCACGCTGCACGATGCCTACGCGGAGCGCGAGCCGACGCAGTACGTAGTGAGCCAACTCCTCGCGCTGCCCAGTCTGAATATCGTCTACGGCGCGCCCGGCTGCTTGAAAAGTATGCTGTTGGCTGATTTAGCAACCTGCGTCGCGGGCAATCACAACTGGCTGGAACCGCTCCCCGAACTAGAGCACACCGTGACATTCCCCACCCTGCAAAAACCGGTGTTATGGATCGACTTCGACAACGGCACGCGCCGCACCGATGATCGATTTGGCGCATTGGCACGAGCGCGAAACCTGCAACCGCATATTCCGCTCTATTATGCCTCCATGCCCTGCCCCTGGTTGGATGCCAGCAACGCCGCGGAGGTCGAACAATTGCGCTGGCGCATTCAGGCGCTAGACGCCGCGCTGGTCATCATCGACAATCTAGGCACCGTCTGCGGCGACGCGGACGAAAACTCCAGCGCGATGATCAAGGTATTAGGCAACTTTCGGCGTCTTGCGGAGGAGACGAACTCCGCGGTAGTTATAATCCATCACCAGCGCAAGACAAGCGGCTTCAACAGTCGCGCGGGGGAGAGCCTGCGCGGGCATTCGTCCATCGAAGCCGCGCTCGATTTGGCGCTATTGGTGCAGCGCGAAGATGAGCAGTCCCCTACAGTGGAGATAAAGAGCACGAAGACGCGCGGCGTCGATGTCTGGCCCTTCGCCGCGATGTTCACTTACGAACATAAAAAGGATACAAATGATTTGTACAAAGCTCGCTTCTGGGGCGTGAGCGTAGATGATGATAACAGCGATCGCTCTTTGGATGCCGCGATATTCGAGGTTCTAAAAGCGGAGGGGGGATTGAGTCAAAGTGGTTTGATCAAAGGGGTCCGTGAGGTACTGCCGGATATGGGTATAAATCGCATTCGCCGGCGGTTGACTTATCACGAGGCAAAAGGGAAGATCGAAAACCGTAGCGAAGGACTGAAAAATGCTAAGGCGTATCATCTAGCATGACGCAATTCAGTTTTACAGTTTTACGCCTGTAACAGTAAAACCGCGTAAAACTGTAAAACTGTCTTACGCGCAGTACCTCAGTTCAGTTTTACAGTTTTACCCCCCCTCTAAGGGGGGTAAAACGTAAAACTAAAAACTGAGGGGGTAAAAGTGTATTTTTCAGTTTTACGGGTGGATAGATTTGAGAAGAAGAAGTTACCACCGCGTATAGACTTCCGAAGTTTTCCGAAACTTCGGAAGTCTGGGAAAATTCAATTCAAGGGAACGCGGATTTTCAGGATTTAAGCTGTTTATTTGCGTCAATTCGCGAAAATCCGCGTCCTATTTCTTGTTCGGTAGGGCTTTCTCAAAGTACCAACCGCGCAGTCAAAACCTCCCGCAGGTTTGATTTTCCTGACAAAAAGTATGATTCTACAGCCGTAACCGCGCTGGAAGCAACGCTACTTCGGTTGAACCTGCGGGACGCGGAGCGCGCTGACTTTGAGAAAGCCCT
>CAZSIG010000803.1:0-1973 GCA_964606195.1 uncultured Anaerolineales bacterium | reverse complement strand
CGCCAGACGCGGCAAGAAATCTTCGAGGCTGAGTATGCGCATTTGTATAGCTAGCAGCATTGCCGGGCCACTTTTCTGCACTCGTAAACCACAAAAAAGGGCACGTCTCCCGCGTGCCCTTTCTCGCGTGGTAACAACTTTCGCGCGCGCCGCGCGCGAAGTTCGCTAGACGCTAAATACCCCCTCATTCGCGCCCAATTGCGCAATCTCTGCCCGTTGCTTATAATTAGCCATCACCCCCGGCGCGAAAGAGAAAAAACTTATGGACATCACCACCTTAGAAAATTGGCTCTGGGAGGCGGCGTGTTCTATTCGCGGTCCCTTAGATGCCCCGAAATACAAAGACTATATCTTGCCGCTGCTCTTCTACAAACGGCTGTGCGACGTGTTCGATGATGAACTGGCGCGCCTAGAACGCGAGTTCGGCGACGCGGAGCTGGCGCGGGGACTGGTCACCCAAGACCGCGCCCTCGTGCGTTTCTACATCCCGCCCGCGCACCAGTGGTCTCAAATTCGCGCCGCGACGGCTAACCTGGGCGAACGGCTGACCGACGCGCTGCGCACCATCGCCCATGAAAACCCCAAGCTGCAAGGGGTGCTGGATCGCCGCGATTTCAATGCCACCGAAGCGGGCCAACGGCTGTTAGAAGACGAGGTGCTGGCGCGGCTGATGGAGATCCTGAACCGTCAGCGGCTGGGCTTGGAGGACGTGGAGCCGGATATTCTGGGCCGCGCCTATGAATATCTGCTGCGCAAGTTCGCCGAAGGAAGCGGCCAGAGCGCGGGCGAGTTCTTCACCCCCCGCGAGGTCGGTATCCTGATGGCGATGATTCTGGATCCGCAGGAGGGGGAGACGGTCTATGACCCCGCGTGTGGTTCCGGCGGGCTGCTCATCAAGGCGCAGTTACGCCTGCGCGATAAAGTGGCGGCGGAGCGCGGCGTCGCCCCCCGCGACCTCAAGCCGGGGGACATCGCCCGCCCGTTGCAACTCTTCGGCCAGGAGATCAACGCGGACACCTTCGCCATGGCGAAGATGAACGCCGCGATCCACGACATGGATGCGGAGGTTCGGCGCGGCGACACTATCCGCCAACCGCGGTTCACCGATGAAGAGGGCCACCTGCGTACCTTCGCCAAAGTGACGGCGAATCCGATGTGGAATCAGAAATTCGAGACGGAGGTATACGAAAAGGATACCTTCGACCGTTTCAAAAAGGGCTATCCGCCGGGCAGTTCCGCCGATTGGGGCTGGGTGCAGCACATGGCGGCTTCGCTGACGGACGCCGGCAAGCTGGCGGTGGTGCTGGACACCGGCGCGGTCTCGCGGGGCAGTGGCAATCAGGGGAGCAACAAGGAGCGTGATGTGCGCCGCGCCTTTGTGGATGACCATCTAGTAGAGGCGGTCATCTTGCTGCCGGAGAATCTATTTTACAACACCTCCGCGCCGGGCATTATTCTGGTGCTTAATCGGGCGAAGAGCCACCCCGCCGAGATTTTGCTCATCAACGCCTCTAAGCTATGCGCGAAGGGCAGGCCCAAGAATTATCTGACGGAGGCGCATATTCAGCGTATTCACGAACTGTATCGCGACTGGCAAGCGGAGGAACACCTGAGCGCGGTGATTACCACCGCGGAGGCGGCGCGTAACGACTACAACCTCAGCCCCAGCCGCTACGTCGCCAGCGACGAAGTGGAGCCGCCCCTGCCGCTGGACGATGCGCTGGTGCTCCTGGCGGAGGCGGAGGAGGAACGCCGCGCCGCGGACGCGGCACTGGCGCAGGTACTCGAAGCGTTGGGGTTATCCTCGAATGAATTCGGTGGCTAAGAACACCCCGAATGAATTCGGCGGCTGAAATACCAAACATGCTAAAGCATGTTACAAACCTGTCCCGCGCCTGCTCCAATATGCCTCATCATCTTTGTGGAGAAATAGACCGAATTATGACTCAAACCACTACCGATTTCCAAGAGAC
>CAZSIG010000802.1:0-1974 GCA_964606195.1 uncultured Anaerolineales bacterium | reverse complement strand
TGGTTTCTCACACGTGGCGCAGGAGACGCTTCTGAATCGGGAAAATCTTTATCGGATGTTATCCGAAACCGGAAATCCCCAGCTCTCCAGTTTGCTAACCTTGTTACGTAGTTTTGGTTTGCGTTTAGCGATTGAAGTTCAGTCTATACCCTGACTATCGGTTTAGCGTATTGTGTTCCGGTCGTCCCCACCGTGTCAAGTCAAAAGATAATCCTACCGAAGGGCCTACGGTTCTGTCAAAAGAAAAGGGGGATGGTTCAGAAATAAGTTAACACTTTGACAAGAGCCTACTCGTCAAAGGGCCTCTTTTTGGGTAGCATTGTAGGTAGTCTACCACAACCGCCTACAATCCAAAAAGAGGTCCCTATGACACATTATCGCATATCTGAGCTGGATTTGTCAACCCGCATCGAGATAGGAGTGGAAATGCTCCGCGAGATTCCCGAGCGTAAATGGGGGCGCGCAACTGAGTTGGCCCACGAACACAACATATCACGCACGCTACTCTACCAACTCCGTGATCGTGCTCGAGCAGCCCTGCTTGATGCTTTCCTGCCGCAGCAACCAGGCCCCAAGTCTGTTGAACAGGAGCTGACCATAGACCGCGACTTCATTTGCCGCGCGGTCACGGTACTCGCGATGTTGAAAGGGAGCGTGCGGGACATCCAACTGGGCTTGACGTTGTTGTTTGAGGTCTCGCGCTCTGTGGGTTACATCAGCGAAACACTGCAAGCTGTCGGCGCTGCGGCCGCCGACTACAATGATAGCTTGCGCATTCCCTTGCCGATGTTAGGCGAGTTGGATGAGACCTTTCAAGGGCGTCAACCATGTTTGACCGTTGTAGATGGACGCTCGTTTATGATCTTGAACCTGCACGCGGCGGAACACCGCGATGGGACTACCTGGGGCGTGACCTTGCTGGATTTGCAGGCGCGCGGCATCCGGTTCCACGATCTGGTTAGCGATGGCGCTCCAGGGATACGCGCGGGCGTAGCAGCTGCGGAGCTCTTGGTCCCCCTGCGGCCCGATCTGTTTCATCTCATCCAAGATGCGCATAAGGTCACGCGACGCTTGGAACGGGCCGCCTACAACGCTATCGAGACAGCTGAACGTGCGCGGCGCGCTGAACGTGAGCAGCAAGCTGCACACCGGCGTCCCGGACGCCCGCTGAAAGTCGCCGTATCGCTGAACGAAGCTGTGGAGCAAGAGGCGGCAGCTATCTATAAGTATGATGGGTGGCGTTGGTTGTGGGGCGTAGCGCGACAAGCGCTGGAGCCGATCAATGATCGGGGACAGTTAACGATGACCGCGGCGGCGCGTGAAACCATTGAGGCGGCACTCGCGCTATTACAAGAGCTCGGAGACGCAGACATCACCGACTTCGCGTTGGCTGTGCAGGAGCGTTTGGATGATCTCTTGGCACCTTTGACGTGGGTGGAGGCGTGTTTATCGCCTTGGCGTGAGCAGGTCGATGCCGAAACGGAAGAGCTGATCCTGTGGGCCTGGCAACACCGGCAAGCGCTGGAACTCGAGGCGGGCGCGGGCTTCCCCGAAGCGCAACAGCGTGTCGTTCAGGCGTTCTGGGAGATCTTAGCGCTCTTCCATCGCTCTTCTAGCTTGGCTGAGTCACTCCACAGTTGGCTACGGCCTTATCTGCACATCCATCGTGGCATGCCGCAATGGCTCTTTCCGTTGCTGACCCTGTTGTGGAATCATCACACGTTCCAACGTGGCAAGCGCGCGGGAAAGAGTCCCTTGGAGCTGGCGGGCGTTGATGCGGTGCCGTCACTTTCCAATGTACTGGATCAAGTGCTGGAGTCTATTGACAAGACGGAGCGCGATGCGTCAAAGCAAGTCATACCGTCTGCTGGATTCGATGTTCTCTTCAACCTGGAATCAGTACGGGTGGCGGCATGAGTTGTTAATGTGCCTGAAAGTGTAAACCTAATTCGACTGGAAAATGAACCATCCCGA
>CAZSIG010000801.1:0-1979 GCA_964606195.1 uncultured Anaerolineales bacterium | reverse complement strand
CAATGGCGCGGTATTACGCATTGTAGGGGCGCACCTATGTGTGCGCCCTTTTTGCTGTTGTCAAAATAGCATAGATATGCTACAATGGCACGAGGAAGGAATTACTGATAACCAATGCCTAACAAATATCGCCAAGAAGTATTTAACGTACTATTAGCCCAATTACTCCAGGAACGCGGTGTCATCACCGCGCCGGAGAGCATCATCAAGTCACCGGCAACGCGGCAGCGCCGAATGCCCGACGTAATCGTCACCTTTCGCGGCTTACGCACGGCTATTGAGGGTGAAGTTGATGACCAGCCCGACGCCCACGACCGCGCCCTAAACTCCGCGCTCAAACGCGTCGAGGATGGCATCGTGCATATCGGCGTCGCGGTTGTCTATCCCGCGCGATTGCGGCAGATGGAATTCGCCCGACTCAAAGAGGAACTCGCGGATGGCGCGCTGGACATCGTCATCATCACTGAGGCAGGCACTTCTGGCTTCGTCGTGGGAAATGTGGATCATCTCAAGAGCGCGCTGGGACACACTTTCGAGCAGCTTGTCCAAGAGGACATCATCACCAACGCGGTCGCGCTGATCGATGCCGCGGTGGAAAGATTTGTGATGGCTACCGAGCATAAACCGGGCGCGATGGGACGGCTGGCAGCGGTGTTGGGGATTAGAGAGCTACCCAAAGACGCGCACATCAGCGCGGTGAGCCGCATCAGCGCATTGGTGCTCACCAACGCCATGATTTTTCAGGTCATTCTGGCTAATCTCGATAAACGCGTGCTCTCGCCCGAACGTATCTTCGGCATGGCGTGGGTCAAGCACGAGTTTGCCAAACATTGGAAATTCATCATAGACGAAATCAACTACTACCCAATTTTTCATCTGGCGCGGGAAGTCGTGTTAGACTTATCGTCAGGACAGGATACGCTAGACGCGATGGAAGAATTGAGCCGCGTCGCGGTGCAAATCGTCAACATGCGCGCCGCGCTGCGCCACGACCTGATGGGGCGCATTTATCACCGTCTCTTGGCAGACGCGAAATATCTGGGCACATATTACACCACGATTCCCGCGGCGGCGTTGCTGCTCAAACTCGCGTTGCGCCCCGCGGCGTGGGGCACCGCGTGGCACGACCTCGCGCAGGTCGAACAACTGCGCGTATCCGACCTGTCGTGCGGCACAGGGACGCTGCTCATGGCGGCGGCTGACGCGATTACCGATAACTACGTCAGCGCGGCGGCGGAGCGAGAGCAGGATATCGACATCGACGCGCTACAAACCGCGCTGGTCGAGAACATCATCTACGGCTATGACGTGCTCGCTTCGGCGATTCACCTCACCGCGTCTACACTGTCGCTGCGCTCACCACATACTCCATTCGCGGGGATGAATCTGTTCAGCCTGCCGTTGGGCGGAGAGGAGCACCAACTCGGCAGCATCGAGTTCCTCAAAGGCGCGGAAGTGCAAATGCCGCTGGATATGTTCGGCGCGCTGCCAGTGACGCAGAAAGTCACCGCGGAGGCTACCGAAGAACTGCTGTTCGCGCCCTTGCCCCAACTGGACCTCTGCGTGATGAATCCCCCATTCACGCGCAGCGTCGGGGGCAATCTATTGTTCGGCTCTTCACCAGATCAAGAACGCGCCGCGATGCAGAAAAAACTCAAGAAGCTGGTCGGAAATCCCGACGTGCTGGCGAACATCACCGCGGGGCTAGGCGCGGTGTTCGTCGCGACTGCCGACCCGCACATCAAAAAAGGGGGACGTATCGCGCTGGTGCTGCCCAAAGCGCTGCTGTCCGGCGTGGCATGGGACAAGACGCGCGAGCTATTGCGACGCAACTACCGCGTCGAGTATATCATCGCCAGCCAGGACGCGGCGCGGTGGAACTTTTCCGAGAGCACCGATTTGAGCGAAGTGATGTTGGTGGCGCAAAAAATCACCGAGTCCGAACTGCCGAAATTTGAACCAGATGAAATCGGTGAGGA
>CAZSIG010000800.1:0-1980 GCA_964606195.1 uncultured Anaerolineales bacterium | reverse complement strand
CCGCGCCGCCAAGCTGTTTGCACATTGATGCGATATAAACTATAATGTTCTGCAAAACGTAACATAAGAGATTTGCGGGTTGACTAATCCGCGATTACGAGGGAGTAATCATGACCAAAGAGGCGATAAAAGAACTAGAGAACAGGCGCGCCGCGATATGGTGCGGCGATGGCGAAGAGGCGGTCGAATTACAACACGCGCAGGGGAAATTGACCACGCGCGAGAGATTGGAGAGACTGCTCGACGCGGGTTCACTGCGCGAGATACTAGAGTTCGTCGGCGCGGGGGAATCGGCTACTGTATCGGATTGCAAAGTGGCGGGCGGGGGCGTCATCGCCGGCTCCGCGAAGATCGGCGGACGCCGCGTCTATCTCTTCGCGCACGATAACACCGTCGCGCAGGGGCGATTGTCTGAACCCGGACTCTTCAAGATGTGCGAGGTGTTCAAAATGGCGATGGAGGACGGCTTACCCGTCATTGGGTTGTACGATTCGATCGGCGTCTATCCCGAAGCGCCGCTGTGGACGCTGCACCGCGAGGCTGAGCTGCTATGGCGGCAGACGCAAGTTAGCGGCGTAGTGCCACTAATCGGTGTGGTTTTAGGTCCCTGCATCGGCGCGCAGGCGAGTTCCGCGGCGATCAACGACTTTCTGATTATGACCGCGTCACACGGGCAGATTTTTCTAACGCCAGAGGTGGTTACGTCGAATCAGATGGCTGATGAATTGGATGACTTGGGCTCCGCGGCGATGCACAGCGTCGAGACGGGATTGTGTCATCTGGTCGCCACCGACGACGAAGAGGCGCTGACGATGACGCGCAATTTGCTCTCCTATTTATCGAGCAATAACTTGCAATATCCTTACGGTCCCCCGCCGAAAAACGACACGCCCTGGCGCACCGCGCCGGAGTTGGACACGATTATCCCCGATGCCCCGTCACAACCTTACGATATGCACGAGGTTATCGCGCAGGTTTTCGACCGCGGTTCGTTCATCGAGTTTCAGGAGCGATTTGCGCCCAACGCGATTGTGGGGCTGGCTAGACTACATGGCATCACCGTGGGCGTGGTAGCGCAATCCCCCGCGCATCTGGCGGGGGTGATAGACATCGACGCGTCGGATAAGATCGCGCGGTTCGTCCGCACTTGTGATGGGAATCACATTCCGCTGATTACCTTCGTCGATTCTCCCGGCTTTTTGCCCGGAGTGGGGCAGGAACATCGCGGCATCATTCGGCACGGCGCGAAGATCGTATATTCCTACACGGAGGCGACGGTGCCCAAGATTTCGGTGGTGACGCGCAAGGCTTACGGGGGCGCGTACATCGTGATGAGCAGTTTGGGAATTCGCACCGATGCCGCCTTCGCCTGGCCGACCGCGGAGCTGGCGGTGATGGGCGCGGAGGGCGCCGCCAATATTCTGTATCGCCGCCAGATTCAGAATGCCGAAGACCCGGAGGCGGAGCGGGCGCGGCTCACGGAAGAATACCGCGAGCGTTTTGCCAATCCCTACGTCGCGGCGGCGGACGGGACGATCGACACCGTCATTCGCCCCAGCGAGACGCGCCCTCATTTGATCTCTACGCTGGAGACGATGAGGGATAAACGCGCCTCGCTGCCGCAGAAGAAGCATAATAATATGCCTTTGTAAGTGGCGCGAATTGACATTGCTTAATAGACTTGTTCCTAAATAAAATTTTGGACAGCCTAGGAGTTTTATAGGACGCGGATTCACGCGGATTTTCAGGATTTGCTCCCTTTATCCGCGTGAATCCGCGAAAATCCGCGTCCTATTTCTTATCCAGCTTATTAGGGAACAACTCTAATGAAAGCTAATGCCCATTATCTTCGATGGGCATTGTTTTTTAGTATTGGTTAAATGGTAAGTGATAGTTAAAATGATTACAATGCAACCGCAAAGGACACAAAGAACACTAAGGCAACTCTTGCTACGTATGGTAATTTTTGACCGCGTATGA
>CAZSIG010000799.1:0-1981 GCA_964606195.1 uncultured Anaerolineales bacterium | reverse complement strand
GCATAAATATGACCTTAAATGAGGGGATATGAACGCGTATGTGGGAGGCAAAACTATTCCTGTAAGAAATCTCCGCGTCCTCAGCGTTCTCTGCGGTAAATTGTAGTGCGATTTTGCGTAAGTCCTAACCTATGAGAAAGCTCTGCGCGCTCTGTGCGCTCTGCGGTGAAGTTATTATGAACTTGTGTAAGTCCTATATTAGTTAGTGGAAATTCAGAAGGAGATCTATGTGATGGATAATACAAACAATACTCAAGTCGCGCTGGTTCGATGCGAAAGTTACGACGAATCAGCCGTTTACGAGGCTGTGGGGCGCGGTCTAAATCTACTAGGCGGCGCGGAGCGATTCGTTCAAGCAGATGAAAAGATTCTGCTCAAACCTAACTTACTGGTTGGCAGCGCGCCAGAAAAGGTGGTCACTACGCATCCCGCGGTATTCAAGGCAGTAGCGCGGCATTTACAGACGACGGGAGCGCGGCTCAGCTACGGCGATTCCCCCGGTTTCGGTAGCCCGGCGGGCGCGGCGCGGCGTTCAGAATTGACCCCCGTGGCGGAACAACTGAACCTCCCCCACGCGGATTTCGACAAGGGCGAAACGATCTCCTTCTCAGACGGCGAGTTAATCAAACAGTTCACGCTGGCTAACGGGGTGCTGGAAGCCGATGGCATCGTATCTTTACCCAAGCTCAAAACTCACGGCTTGACGCGCATGACCGGCGCGATCAAAAACCAATTCGGGTGCATCCCCGGCGTGTTGAAAGCGGAGTTTCATGTCCGCTTGCCGACCGTGGAACACTTCTCGCAGATGCTGGTAGATTTGAACCGGTATCTACGCCCGCGCCTCTATATCATAGACGGCATTATCGGGATGGAGGGGAACGGACCGCGCGGTGGTGACCCGCGCCAGATGTCAGTGCTGCTCTTCTCCACCGACCCTGCCGCACTGGATGCTACCGCGTGCCGCATGATGAACCTGGAGCCGGAGTTAGTCCCCACGCTGCCTTGGGCAGAGAAATGGGGGTTGGGAAGCTACCACGATGTGAAGATTACAGGCGATCCATTGGAGTCGTTCATCGCGAATGATTTCGTCGTCAACCGTCAGCGCGGCTCGACCACCGGCGGGGCAAACTTCGCTATCCCGATATTGAATAACCTAAACATCTTGAAAAACTTGGTGGTGCCGCGCCCGGTCGTCATACCGGAAAAATGCACCCGCTGCGGCACCTGCGTCAAAGTCTGCCCGGTTGATCCGAAGGCAATAGATTTTCGCGACGGCGACCGCGCGCAGCCTCCCGTTCACAGATATAATCACTGCATTCGCTGCTACTGTTGTCAAGAACTCTGTCCGGAGCAGGCCATTATTATCCAAACGCCGTTGCTAGGACGGCTGATTCACCGGTAAGGGAACGCGAAAAAAGGGCGCGGCGTGGACAACACCGCGCCCTTTCCTGATTCGTCCCTCCACAGAAAACACATCACTCCTCTTGGTGCATCATTTCCCCTTCGTGCACAGAGCCGCACAAGGCATCTGAACCGACCAGCGCGAGCCGCGGCTCGCGCTGGTCTTTCTCTGCTACGCCGTCACCCCTTCGCGCGCCGCCACCACCGTCATCCAGTACCCGCGCCGCGGTGGCGCCTGTTTCGCGATACTTATCTCCTGCGGGGCAATAATCTCGTCCAGAAAATACCACCAATGGCTGCGCGGGCGCGGTGTCTGCTCGCGAAAGGCGCGATACCGCGGGGCATACTGCATCATCGCGTCTTTCAGCATCAGAAATAGTCTGTCGATTTCGTCTATCTGTTGTCCATAGTCGCGCCACAGACGGAGGGTCGTAATTACCAACCGTTCCACCTCGTCGCGACTGGACAACACCAATGCCAATTCGTCTACAAAGGCTTCGTCATCTGTCATCTTGCCGGTCAGGTACGCGGGAATAACTTTCTGCACGCCATATCGATAATTCTCCAAAGCCATTTCTAA
>CAZSIG010000798.1:0-1982 GCA_964606195.1 uncultured Anaerolineales bacterium | reverse complement strand
CGGATTAGTTTTATTAGCAGTATTTAGCATCTTCGTCACCCTAGCGGTGAACGCGGCACGCTGGCAACTTCTGTTCTATCCGCGCCACCGCGAACTGCGGTGGGGCTACGTCTTCATGGGCTTGGTCATCGGACAAATGGTCAACATCGTCGTTCCCGCGCGACTAGGCGAATTAGCCCGAACTTACTTCGTCGGTCAAAGTGAAGAGATAAGCAAATCCCTCACGCTCAGCACGGTAGTTGTAGAGAAGGTGTTGGATGTGATAACCATGCTGGTATTTTTCGCTGTGATGTTGCCCCTCATCGCGCAACAAATCGTTCTACCCGCATGGCTTCAGCGCCCTGACTGGTGGCTGTTTTTGGCTTGTGGCATCGCGTTACTGGGCATCGTCCTCGCGGCGATATTTGAGGAGCAATTGCTGATACTTTTTATCTTTCTAACTCGCTTTTTACCTGAGCGGTGGCGCCAGTCGCTTACCGTGCGTGTACGCGATGGCTTAGCAGGACTACGTGCCATGCGCGATTGGCGTGTCAGTCTGATTGTAGGTATACTATCAGGGCTAACCTGGCTTTTGGCGGCAAGCACGAACTACATCATGCTTCGCGCCATGCATATCTCCGTTTCTCTCTTTGCCGCACCATTCGTGCTGATGGTTATACAAGCGGGAGTAGCCATTCCCGCTCCTCCTGGCAAAATTGGCGTATTCCACTGGCTGACCAGCCTCGCGCTTTCGGTATTTGCGATAGAGCGCGACATCGCGTTGAGTTACGCAGTCTTATTACACCTCGTTGCCTACTTGCCTAAAATCGTGTTAGGGGGGATTTTCGTCTTCGCAGCGCGCTGGAATCCCTTTAAGTTTAAATGATGGCAACGACGATTCTTTCGATTTGTTTCTGGGGCAGTTTGAGCTTAATTCTATATACTTATTTGGGATATCCGCTGCTCCTGTCATTGCTAACTCGCGTTCGACCGTATTGTACTAATCTAACTCCTCATTACCCCTTACCCTCTGTCTCCCTTATCATCGCGGCATACAACGAAGCAGATGTAATCGCAGAAAAAATCACCAACTGCCGCGCCCTTGATTATCCCTCCCACAAGCTCGAAATTATCATCGGCTCCGATGGCTCGACCGACCAGACCGTGACCAAAATTCGCGCCGAATTGGAACAGGACCATTCTCATCCTGCGTTTTATCTATTTGCCTATCCCGACCGCGTGGGTAAAGCAGGAACCTTGAATAGACTAATCTCCCACGCTCATGGCGAAATTCTGGTCTTCTCCGATGCTAATTCCATCTATGACTCTAACGCCATTCGCGCGCTGGTCAAACATTTCGTCGATGCGCGCGTCGGCGCGGTGTGCGGAGAGCTCGTGTTAAAAAACCCCAATGCTAATATAGGAGGCGCGGGCGAGGGGCTGTATTGGCGCTATGAAAAATTCATCAAACGGCTAGAAGGACAGCTTGGTATTTTAGTAGCGGTGAACGGCGCGATTTACGCCATTCGCCGCTCTCTATTTACCCCTCTACCTACGCACAAAGCTATCATGGATGATTTTCTGACCGCGCTGCGCGTATTAGAACAAGATTACCGCGTAGTCTATGAGCCGCAGGCGCGGGCGGTAGAATATACCGCGCCCGATATAGCGGGCGAATTTCGGCGCAAGATACGCATCGGCGCGGCGAATTTCAATATTCTGTCCGAGATTAAAGGGCTGCTGCATTTGCGTCACGGCTTGACTGCCCTCGCGTTGTGGTCACACAAAATTATCCGTTGGAGCGTGCCATTTCTAATGATAATACTGTTACTAACCAATTGCACTTTAGCGATAATAGACAAATGCTGGCTGTGGAAATTACTATGCGGGGGACAAGGGCTTTTCTATCTGAGCGCGGTTGCTGGTTATCTCTTGAATCAGTATAATCTCTCACTAAAGCCATTTGATTTAACCTACTATTTTTTCACCGCGAATTTGGGATT
>CAZSIG010000797.1:0-1986 GCA_964606195.1 uncultured Anaerolineales bacterium | reverse complement strand
GCCGCCACAACTAAGACCGCGATGAAGATTGCTCTGAAAAAACTACCTCTAGTCATTTTTCACTTTCTC
Organism: uncultured Anaerolineales bacterium; assembly: GCA_964606195.1. Classification (GTDB taxonomy): domain Bacteria; phylum Chloroflexota; class Anaerolineae; order CAZSIG01; family CAZSIG01; genus CAZSIG01. The sequence continues at coordinate 1,917 of CAZSIG010000797.1, read as the reverse complement.
CTTTCTACGACACTTTTAATTAAAAACTACGGTTATTTTTTACCACCGCTCCTTTTCGCGGAGCGACTTTCCCACTCCTGTACAGAATCAGCTATCAACTGCCGAATTTCCGCGTCGGTCACATCTCCTACTCCCAGAAAAACGCCGTAGCGAGTATGGATTTCCAACTCCCCGGTCGCGCCAGCCACGAGTTTAACCTCCCCCTTGCTGTAACTCGACGTCTCAATTATCTTGCGATCTAGGATCTCCTGCACTTCCACCAAGAAACTGCGCTCTGGAGGTGTCAACGCGGCATCTTCCTTTTTGTCCTTAGTCAGCGAGATGGCGGGCAATTTGAAGCCGGATTTTGATTTCGGTTTAGGATAATCCGCCCGGCGCGGTGCCGCCTCCGGTCCCAAGAGTAACGTCCTAATGAATTCGCGCTGCTGCGAATCGGGAATCTCTGATAGATTGCGATAAAATCTCTCTCCCACCTTGATCGCGATGCGCTCGTCGGTAGTCGGGGGCGGGGACGCTTCGGGGGCAGGCTGCGCCGCCGCGGTTTCGGGCACTATGCCCAATTCGCTCAACAACTCCGTGACGGTTTCGCGATGTATCCATTCGTTGATCGCCGCGAGGTTGGGATAATATCGTCCCTGAAAGTTGATCGCCAGGTTTCCATCATCGTGCCGCACCACGCGAAATATCTCGTGCCACTCATAATGTCGCTCCTCTTTATTCTGCTCCTCTGCCATCAGCCGTTGCACCTCCGCCGCGATCTCCTCCGGTGACTTCTTAGCGGCAGCGGTGGTCGATTGCGCCTCGTTCGCGCCGGTGGCAAAGTCAACCCACGCACGTAGAAAGGAGTGACGTTCTGCGGGGAGTTTCTCTTCGATGAACTTAGTTACCGCGTCCTCTTGCCCCGCCACGCCGCTTGCCTTAGCGCTCCGATCATGAGTACGGCTGATAATCAATCCCGCGATGATAAACCCCAAGCTCAGCAAAAATAAGATACCAACTAACCACATACTTCCCATTATTCTCCATCCTCCCTCTGGCATTGGGGACAAAAATGTGTCCCGCGTCCGCCGACCACGATACGCTCGATCGCGGCGCCGCAGCGATAACAAGGCTCGCCCGCGCGTTTATACACTCGTAACTCCTCCTGATGATTTCCGGTCTCGCCAATGACATTTAGATACGTTCCGTCAAAGGTGGTTCCCCCGTTCTCGATTCCGCGACGCAGGACATATCGAATCGCGTGGTAGAGCGCGTCGCTCTCCGCCGCGTCGAGCGAGTTCGCGGCGCGTAGGGGATGCACACCCGCGCGAAACAGTGCTTCGTCCACGTAGATATTACCCAAACCTGCCAACACATGCTGGTTCAGCAACAATGGCTTTATGCGCGCCTTGCGCTGTAACAGCTTCGCCATCTCTTGTGGTGTGAATTCATCACTCAACGGTTCAGGACCCAATTTCGCCAAGAACGCGGCGGGATCATCGGTCAGCCAAACGCGCCCGAATTTGCGCTGGTCAACGAAGCGCAGTTCACGATTATCGTCGAGTTTCCAGGTCAGGCGCGTATGCTTGTGAAGCGGCGCGTCCACAGGGGTGATGAGCATCTGCCCGGTCATACGCAGATGGACGATGAGGCTGTCTCCCTCTGAAAGGTGTAGAATGATGTGTTTGCCGCGCCGCGTCACTGCGGTGATGCTCTGCCCGCGCAGGCGATTGCGGAAGCGCGCGGTTTTGTCAACTTGATAAGTTGGGGCAGCCTCTTTTATCACGCCGCGCGAGTTATCATCATCGTTGGACGCTTCGGGCATTTGCACGGTGCGATTCCAAAAGACCTCCGCGCCGGAGATGGTTTGTCCGATTATATGTTCGCGCAAGCCGCGCACTACGTTTTCAACTTCTGGTAGTTCTGGCATTTTTTATA
>CAZSIG010000796.1:0-1991 GCA_964606195.1 uncultured Anaerolineales bacterium | reverse complement strand
TAGTAAACTTTGTTTTTGATTCATAAACTTTACTCCATAAGTATCAGCGGTCGGACGCAGGCATCAAGCCTGTGCCTACCCTGATAACTCTTTATTAGACATTATATCGATTTATTTGACCGCGCCATGAATAGAACACAGATTGGCCTGATTTTCGCAGATTTAGGGACATGTGCCGCGCTTTTGATTAACCACAAACATAAAAATCAGCGTAAATCAGGAAAATCAGGAAAATCCGCGTTCCATTAGCTACGCGCCAATAGATCAGTATAAACTCTATTGATAACCGCGAATCTTTTTGAAGATGAAACTCAGGGATTCGGATTTGGCGTCGAACATTCGCCCCGCGGTCTCATGGGCAATTTCATCCATCGCATCCTCGTCAGCCTTACCGAACAGAATGGTGAAAGTCTTGATACTCTGGCCATCTTCCGGCAGCGAACTATAAAACTGCATGAACTGAGATTCGCGAATGCCGTCGGTGTTCTTGCCGTCGCTCATCAGGACGATGGAGTAATAGCGGTCGGGGTCGCTCTGCTGTGCCTGCATCGCGGTCTCATAGGTGTACTTAAGCGCGCCATACATGGCGGTGCCGCCTCCCGCGTCCAGGGCGTCCACATAGCTCCGAATCTGCTGCATACTCTCGGTGTCCGTCCCTTGACCCGTAATCTCAAAACTACGGACATCATTCACGCGGTCGTTAAATGTGACCAACGTAATCATCTCGCGGTTTCGGAACTGTGCGAACTGTCCGGTGATACTCGTATCCAAGCCGGTGAGATTTTGCAACGCGGTTTTGAGATCGCGAATCCCCTCGCCTTTCATCGAACCGCTCACATCGAGCACGAAGAAGGCGTGCGCGGGAATGCGCTGTTCATTCAGATAAGCGAATATCAACGCGTCGATGACATCCGCGCTGTTGGGAAAGGGAAGCTCGACCAACATCTGGCTGGGAAACTTGTTACTCAGCTTGACCTGCGGGATAACCGGACGGCGCAGTGTGCTTTCCATGAGTGCCTCCTGGAACTCCGGAGTGCGCATGTATTCCACCAAACGGTCATAAGCCTCGCGCTTATCACTGTTAATGAGCATGAGCGGATAATCCGCGGTTATGATTCCCTCCTTCGGATAAATCAGGTACAATTTGTCGCGCAGATGCCCGCTCTCGTTAAGTTGCAGCAGCACCGACTCGTAGTTGATTATACCGTCCAATCTGTCCTGCTGTTCCACGTAATCCTCAGCCAGCCAGCCCGAACTGCCCGCGATGAGCTTTTGCCCCTTGAAGAATTCCTGTAAAGCCGCGTTATTGATATTCTCAACCTGTAGGGCATCGGAACTGCCGGAGAGCGCCGACGCGACGCCGACCAGCGCGGTGAAACCGGAATTGGACGAAGCCGGATTGGTCATCGCGTAGCGCAGTTCGCCGCTGCTGGCTTTGTCCGCGATCTCCTGCCAGGTCAGGTCGGGATTATCCACCCAGCCCCACTCGCGCGCCTTGCTCTGCTTAATGCCCAGAACTACTGGCGAGAGCATGGTTTTCTCCTGTGGAATCGAGCCGCCCTTCAGCAGCGCGATGTATTTGCCGTGTGAGAACCAAGCTAAATCGTAGGGTTCGCCTGCCACCAACTTCTCCGCGCCGTCGAGTGTGCCGATGTATTCCATCTCCAACGTCACGCCGGTTTCCTGGCGAATTTTATCGAACAGCGGTTCGACATCCTTCAACTCCGAACCCGCGAGTACGGTCAGCGTATCTTTAGAGCCGCCACCGCCACAGCCGGTCAGTACCAACGGCATGACCAACGCGGCTAGAATAAACCAGATTATCGTGTTTCTTATACGCATAATTACCTCCTTTGTGTTAAATATCATATCGATTTATTTGAATGCTTGATCGATAAAACAGGGATTTTTTTGTAGGACTTACGCAACTTCGGTGTATTTTTTACCGCCGAGAACGCGGAGAGCGCAGAGTTTTCTAAGTAATTTTTAAG
>CAZSIG010000795.1:0-1999 GCA_964606195.1 uncultured Anaerolineales bacterium | reverse complement strand
GAACAGGTGCTAAGTCCGGTGCGGTTCAGCGCGAATGGCACCGCGGTCTATATCGCCGCGCATCAAGAAGACATCTTCTCGCCCGCGGTGCAGTGGAACGCCCTGATGCGCGTGCGGTTCGCCGCGCCGAATCAACTAGAGCAGATTTTCAACTGTGGCGCGGGAAACAGCGGCTGCATTCACGATTTCTCACCGGACGAGCGTTGGATAGCGTACCGGAACGCGGCGGGACAGATGGCGTTTCGCGCAGTGGACAATCCCAGCGATATGGTCATCACCGACGCACCCGCGGGGAATGTCGCCTGCTGTGGCAAGTTCAATCCGTCTGGCACCGATTTTGTGTACTACGTGGCGAACGACAACGATACCGCGTATTTGGTCTCACATCCCCCGACTCACGGCGCGACTTCCGTGATTTTAACGCAAGGTCCGCGTTTGGCGCCGTTCGTGGCTTGGGCTGATGATACGAGGCTAATCTTTGGGTTGTACAACGATGAGAATGTCGCCAATCACAGATTGCTCGACCTACGCACTTCCGAGATTGTGTCGTTGAACGGGGATTACCTGGGGACTTTGGATGTGAGGAAGATGCCATGACGCTAGTTTTAGATAGGACCGAACGTTTGCGAAGCATGGAACAGACTTTGCAGCAACACGCTCATACTATTGCGGAATTGGCTGAGAAATACGAAGTAGACCGCGCCACTATTTACCGCGATATTGAGAAGCTTGGGACAAGCGAGCCATTAGAACGCGACGACACAGGACGTTATTTTATTAGTACAAGCTCATCTGGTATTAAGGCAGGAATCTCAGCGATTCAAGTTGATGGTTATAAATCTATCAGCCATGAACAAAGGATAGATATCGCGCCGTTGACGGTTCTAGCTGGCGCGAATAGTTCTGGCAAATCTAGTATCATGCAGCCCCTGTTGTTGCTCAAACAGACCCTCGAGGCTAACTATGACCCCGGCGCGCTTTTACTTAATGGCCCAAATGTGAAATTTACTTCTGCTAATCAGTTATTGTCCTATATCAATGGGAAAAGGCACACTGATGAGTTCGCGGTGGGAATTGAAGTAGACGCGGACGAGATGGTGAGCATTTGTTTTTATAGAGAGCCTAATAGAGGATTCGGGGTTGAACATATGGCTTATGCTAAAGTGGGGAGTGATAAAGAAGCGACCATTCGCGAGGGTATGAGTGATGATGACATCAAAGCCGCATATTCTTCTTTTTCTGTTTTCTCTTCTTCGTTAACAAGCACGCTTGGAGGGCAAAATGCTAAGTGGATAGTTGTCCGTGATCGTTGCTTTTTGGAAGCGAGGTTAAAATCGCCAAGGTTAGATTCTGTCTCCTTTTCTATATCGCCGGGCGCGTCACTGCGAACTTGTATTCGTGAAATAATACATTTGCCCGGATTGCGCGGGAACCCTGAAAGAACCTATCCCATGACGGCGATTGGGCCAGTCTTTCCCGGTACGTTTGAGAAATATACAGCTAGTGTTATTCTACAATGGCAGAAAGATGAGTGTGTGACGCGGCTCGAAAATTTGAATGATAACCTTCGGAAGTTGGGCTTGACCTCGAAAGTTAGTGCCAACCCGCGTGATGATGCCCAAGTAGAACTATTGGTTGGACGGCCTGTTCGCGGTTTTGAAGATGATACGGGAAGTTACGTCAGTATTGCCGATGTGGGTTTTGGTGTATCTCAAACTTTACCGATACTCGTCGCTTTGCATATAGCGAAACCCGGGCAGTTGGTTTATCTGGAGCAACCGGAGATTCATTTGCACCCGCGGGCGCAGACTGCGATGGCAGAAGTGTTAGCCAATGCTGCACGGCGCGGGGTTAGAGTTGTAGTTGAGACTCACAGTGCGTTGTTGCTTCTCGGCATACAATCTCTAGTAGCTGAGGGAGACTTGCTTCCACAATTAGTGAAACTTCATTGGTTCCAGTTGCGTGATGATGGCGGTACAGAAATTTCGAGTGCAGAGTT
>CAZSIG010000794.1:0-1999 GCA_964606195.1 uncultured Anaerolineales bacterium | reverse complement strand
CTGCCGTCCGTATTTTTCCACATCGTCAGCCAGGGTCTCTTCGACCGCCGGCAGCGAGACTCGCGCGAAGCCCAGTTTGCGATACAGGGCGATGGCGGGGCGATTGTCTTCGAACACACACAGGCATAATTCGGAGGCGCCTTCGACGCGGGATTGGTCGATGACACGCCGAGTCAGGGCTTCGCCGATGCCCATGCCGCGATACCGCGGTCTTACTATCAGGGTATATAACCAATAACCAGAATGCCAGGTGCCCTCTTCTGAAGAACGGATGAGCCGAACAAAGCCCAATATCTCTTCACCTCGTTTCGCCACATAGCCTGTCACGTTGGGTGTGGTGTTCTGCTCAATCCAAGAATTGACATGTTCGTTGCTACCTCCCATCCAGGTATGAACCGTAATCAGGTCGCGCATATCGGCATCTTCGATGCAGTAAGCGGGGCAGAAACGTTTGGACCAAGAACGCAAAAAGAGAACCGACTGAAATTGCAACAGGATTGCCCGCGCGGCACGCCGAAACAGTTGCATTGAGCGGATGATCAGCCAAAGATAGCCCCGCGCGCTCAACCAGGCGATTACTCGTGCACTACGCCCAGAGCCGAATACTGTCGGATGGCCATGACGCTCGACGTGCATCGCTACTCCCAGTAGATTTTGACGGGGAATAATGCCGTCTGGTTGCCTGACGTTATCGCCGCGTAATAGCCAGCCCGCGTCGCACTGCGCGACCAGACGATGTAACGGATAACGTCCATCCTCTAGTTGTGCCAGGACAACGCTTCCCAGATGGAGCAGTTGCGGCACAGGAGCAATTTCCACTACGTCTCCATTGCGAATCAACGGCCACATACTGCTGCCATTGACAGTCATGCGCACGTGCTGGCCGCGTTCCAGCGCGGCGCGAATTACGGGCATTATTTCGTGGTCTGGGATAAACATAGAATTGAGCGCACCAGGGGGATGGTCGCTTTCTCCGGGCGGTTGCGCAGGCGGTAGACCGGGACGCGCCCCAAAATGATATTGAGATTGGACATGGCGCGGCGCATCAGGGCGGGGTCCCAATAGGGCAGGAAGGCGCGCGGGGCGAGCAAGGGGGCTGCCTCCGCCGGGGTGAGCGGGATGATTTCGTTTTCGGGGGCTTGTTCCAGGACGATGAGCGCGGCGAGCGGCGCGGCGTGGTTGCGGGCGATGTCGGCGGTGCCACCCCAGGGAGTGCCGTAGCACAGCGCCCCGGATTCTGTCACCCGCACGGCGACGCGGTCGTCGTTCATGGCGATCACCCCAGGTTCCTGGTTCCACAGGCTCAACTGCGTGCTTTTGCCCGCCCCGGCATGACCGACAAAGACGATGCCTACCCCGTTGTCATCCAGCCCCGCGGAATGGAAGACCAGCCCGGCGGTGAAGAGGATGGCGGTGCGCAGTAGCAGTTCGCCCGCACCGATGGTAAGCAAACTGCACCATTGTTCTCCGGTGCGCTGTTCGGTCAGGGTCAGGTCGTCCCAGGCGGGATTGGCGCGCAGCAGGCTTTGGGCTTGCGCGGCTTGTCCTTCGTCATGGTAGGTCAGGGTGGCGTAATAATCGCGCCCCGCGCGGTACATCTTCCAGATCGAGCCGGGGTCGTAGATCAACGCGCCGGGCGGTACAGGTGGAGTGTCGCTTTCTGCCCAGCGCAGCGCCAGGCGCGCCCGCAGGGTTTCGGCGTCTCCGATAAACGGTCCCAGCCGCGCCTCGATGCCCAATTCGGCAGCGGAGAGCGGGCTGGTCAGTTCGATGAGAATATCGGCAATAGTAATGGGGATAGTATACATAGAAATTTTTAACCTAACAGTATGCAAGAAAAGAGCATGTAGGGCGGCTTTCCATAGCCGCCGTTTGGTATCATCACCGTAACTTAACCTGGCAGTAGGGCGGCTTTCCATAGCCGCCGTTTGGAGCCATCACCGTAACTTAACCTGGCAGTAGGGCGGCTTTCCATAGCCGCCGTTTGGAGCCATCACCG
>CAZSIG010000793.1:0-2010 GCA_964606195.1 uncultured Anaerolineales bacterium | reverse complement strand
ATTTGCGTAAATCCTATAAGATAAGGAGGAATCTGTGAAGCAGTTTTTATATTTAGGGATTGCGCTGGTTGGTGGTGTGGTGTTAGCACTGGGATTGATATTTCTGTGCGCGGCGACCTCTGACGCGGCGCGACTGCCCCTGGCGGTGATTCTACTCGTTTTGGGCGCGATTATCGCGGGGGGGAGCGGCTATTTCTGGTGGCAGGCGCGAGCGCGCAGCCCTGAACAGTTGGCAACGCGGTTTACCGAATTAGCGAAGGCAAGCGGTCACGCGGAGCTTTCAATAGCCGACGCGATGAGCAGCACCAACGCTTCGGCGGAGGAGGTACAAGCGGCTTTTGCGCTGTTGGAACGCAAAAATCAGGCACATCGCACTCGCCGCGCCGACCGCGAGGTTTACGTATTTCCCGGCTTGGAAGAGAAAAAGATGGTACGGAGATGTCAACACTGTGGACGCGAGTACAGTATCAAAGAAGCGGTCTACACCTGCACCAACTGCGGTGGACAGGTCGAGGTAGTACGCGAATAAGTGAATGAATTTGTGAACTGGCAAATGGGCAAATAGGCAAATCGACGAGTTTGCAAATTTGCCCATTTGCTAATTTCTTTGAAGGGGGTAATTTGTGGAAGTAATAACATCGTCACCATACTTGCTCTGGTTTGTGGTCGGCGGGTTAGTTATCATAGGGGCATTGGGCTTGTGGCTACGGGCGCGGCGGCAGAGCGTGCCGAATGAGGATGCCGACGCCGCGTCATCTAAAAGTTACGCGGTCTACATGGATATCGCGGCGATCGCCGTGACTAGCTTGATCATCACCGCGTTAGTCGTGACTCAGTTGCGAATGCCCGCGACAGTCGAAACTACGCCGACGCCCGACTATGCCCAGACCGCGATCGCGGCGATCGCCACGCCATCTCCGCATCGCAGCCCGACGCCGCGCCCTAGTAAAACGCCGACGCACACGCCCACCGCGACGCAGCCCACGACGATTATGTACGTCGTACAAAAGGGCGATACCATTCTGGCTATCGCCAAGAAGTACGGCGTCCGCCCGGATACGCTGGTTAGAATCAACGACCTAAAAAATCCGGAACGCTTGAGTATAGGACAAGAATTAGTAATTCCATTGGGCGGCGGCGTTCCTATGCCCTCCGCGACGGCGCAAGTTACCATAACGGTGACAGGTACCGCGCCGAGCTTATCCGGGGAAATCGTCCATGTGGTGCAGAAGAATGAGACGCTGTTGGCTATCGCCAAAGAGTACGGCGTCACAGTGGATGACATTATGGCTGCGAACGATTTGGAAAGCGCGGAGAGATTAAGCATCGGGCAGGAACTGATTATTCGCGGTGGAGAGATTAAGGAGACGCCCACTTCGAGCACCGAAACTACGCCGACCGCGCTGGTGCGCCGCGGCGCGACGACGCATATCGTGCGTAAGGGGGAAACGCCGCGCTCTATCGCGCGGCAATACGGCATAACCGCGGATGCCCTGCTCGCGGCGAATGATAATCTGGATCCAACTAAATTACAGGTCGGGCAAGAGTTGAAAATCCCCGCGATTGACGAAGAACTGCCGGTGGAAACTCCGGTTCTGCCCGTAACCGAAACGCCGGAGTTCAGCCCGACCGCGCCGCCGTCGTTGACGCCGACGGAGACGGTCACCGCGACCGCGACGGTGGAGGGGGCAGCCCAGTTGCTCCCCGCGCCGATGTTGGTAGACCCGCCGCCCGATGGCGACGCGTTTACAGGAAAAGGTACGCCCATCATGTTGCAATGGACGTGGATGCGCCCGCTGGAGGACGACGAGTGGTATGATATTCAGATGTGGAAAGAAGATGGCGAACCGCTGGGGGTGACCTGGACGAAGGAGATGAGTTGGAAGGTCGATGAGATGTGGTTTCCGGGGACTTATAACTGGCGCGTGCGGGTGATTCGCGGGGCAGATGGGGAAGTGCAAGAGGTAATTAGTAATCCCAGCGAGACGTGGCAGTTCGTGTGGCGGTGAG
>CAZSIG010000792.1:0-2016 GCA_964606195.1 uncultured Anaerolineales bacterium | reverse complement strand
CACATCTTTCAAAACATGAACAAACCACCGCGCAAATATATCGGCATCATCATCTTAATCGTCTTCCTGACAGCCTACTTCGCGCTGCAAGCCGCGCATCTGCAATTCTTCCAATACGACACCGACGAGGGGATTATCCTCTCCGAAGCGAAAATACTGGCGGCGGGCTATCCCCTCTACACCAAAATATGGACTAACCAACCGCCGCTGCTCCCCGCGCTCCTCGCTGCCGCGCTCCAAACGTTCGGCTATACCATCGCGGTCGGCAGAATCGTCATTTTATGTCACACCATGCTCGCGCTCATCGCCGTCGCGCTGCTGATACACGAAATCGGCGGCGATTGGTACGGCGCGGTGGGCGGCGTCATCGTGTTAGCCCTCGCCCCCAGCTTCTTCGGGCAAGCGCGCGCGGTCGGGCGCGCCCTCCCCAGCGCAGCATGGGCGATCCTCGCACTGGCGCTGGCGTTTCGGTATCGCCATACGCGCCGCCGCCGTTGGCTAGTGTGCGCCGGGCTGAGCATGGCGGCGAGCTTGATGATAAAGCTCATCAACGCGCCCACGCTGCTCATCATCGGCTTGATTGTGCTATTTTCACAAGACCGCCGCGACCTGCGGCGCATAGTGATTGACGGCGCGATATTGGCGGCGGCTATCGGCGTTCCATCGCTCTTGATCATGCTGGCGTTCGATTTTCGCGCCCTGTTCGACGCGGTCTTCCTGAGCTACTTCGAGTATCGGCAGGAGATTCCGGTCGACTGGCAGAAAAATCTCGCGTCGGCGGCGGAATACCTGCTGTACGACAACTTCGCGGTCTGCGCGCTCGCGCTGGCGGGACTGTTACCGCACTTACGGCGGCGCACTATTGCAGGGCGCAATCCCCATTGCGCCATCAACAGCGTTATGGGGATAACGCCCTGTGCCATTGCACTCTGGCTCTGGTTCGGCGTCAACCTCCTCGCGGTGCTGAACAACAGCCCCTTCTGGACGCATCACCTGCTCCCCCTGCTGATAAATCTCGCCATCTTCGCGGGTTTGGGCATCTCCAAATTGAAAGCGCTGTTGACCGATCGCGCTCTAGCCGCTAATCTGCGCGGCTTCAGCTACGTTCTGGCACTCACCGCGATACTCGTCACGCTCGGCTTGCAAGATCTGGTCGAGATGGCGCGGCGCGATTGGGAAATTGCTAACATGCAGCCCGACCCCGACGTGATGCACGCCATAGAATTGGTGCGCGAGATGACCGCGCCCGGCGATTTCGTCTTCACCGACTTCCCGATGATCCCGCTGCGCGCCGACCGCCTGATTCCGCCGGAGATTTGCGACACCTCCGCCAAGCGTCACGCGGGGGGCGATTTGACTCACGCGGATTTGGTGCGCTATACCGAAACCTACAATCCCCCCGTCGTCGTCCTGTGGAACGGGCTGTTTCGTTTCACCCCCGAATACCGCGCCTGGCTCGACTGTCATTATCCCATCGCGCATAAGTGGAAATTTTCCCAAGAGATACGTGTGCCGCGCAAAGATGAAATCGGCATCCCGAATCAATACCGCGCCCTATTCGGCGACGCCGCTAACCCGCAAATCGAACTCATAGGCTACGCCCTCGAACCCGCCGCGCCGCAGCCGAACGCGGAATTCAAGGTAACTTTGTATTGGCGCGCGGTCGCCGACATGGACATAGACTACACCGCGTTCGTACACATCTACACGCCAGAAGGACAGCTTTGGACGCAGCACGACGCGCCGCCTTCGGAGCATTACGGCACCAGCAAGTGGCAAATCGCGTGTACGGTCGAGGACGAGCGACAGTGGCAACTACCGCCGGAGCTGCCCGCCGCGCCGCTCACACTAAAAGTGGGACTATACCGCGCCGACACCATGCAGCGTCTCCCCGCGTTCGACGCGGCGGGCAACCGCTTCCCCGATGATAGCGCGGTTTTAATCACGTTTCCGTAGGACGGTCTGTGAATGAATTCACAGACTGATATGAAAAACATGCTCAAGCATGTTCAAGTA
>CAZSIG010000791.1:0-2020 GCA_964606195.1 uncultured Anaerolineales bacterium | reverse complement strand
CTTAGAGAATGCATCTGAAGCGCTGTTCGTAGTTTTTACGCGATTTTTGTTCGCTTTTGTTATAACATGGGGATTATTTGCTCTTTTGGCTACAATCGGCAATTATGTTGACGATAAAGTATTTCACAGACAACCCAAGAGCTAATAAAATTGGGAAGAGATTTCGAGTTACTCGCTGCTTACTTCGCGGCGCGGTTTGCATTTTTACCCCCATTATGCTATAATAGTTTTTATATGAAAGGTCTGTACTTCAACGAGGAGGTATATTGCGGAGGTTGCTACTGTAGTGCGTGATGTGATGTTTATGGTCATATCGGCGCACTTTTTTAATTTATAATCACAGTGAATAACTCCGCGACGTAGCAGACCGAAAAAACTTCATTGTTTAAGGAGGAACGATGGCAGAAAAAGAGTTAAATCCTTTCAAGATCGCACAGCAGCAGTTGGATACCGCGGCAGAGATTATGCAGCTCGACCCGGCGATTCACGGGCTATTGCGTGAACCGTTGCGCGAGATGCACGTAACCCTCGCGGTCAAGATGGATGATGGAAGCTCCAAAGTTTTCAAGGGGTTTCGTGTCCAATACAACGACGCGCGAGGTCCGACAAAAGGTGGCTTGCGCTTCCACCCGGATGAGACGATTGACACCGTGCGCGCTCTGGCGGCATGGATGACCTGGAAGTGCGCGGTGGTGGATATTCCGTTGGGCGGCGGCAAGGGCGGCGTAGTCTGCAACCCGAAGGAGATGTCACCCACAGAGTTAGAGCGCGTCGCGCGCGCGTATATCCGCCAAGTCGCGAAGTTCATCGGCCCCGAGACCGATGTTCCCGCGCCCGATGTCTACACCACCCCGCAAATCATGGCGTGGATGATGGACGAATACAGCATCATCACTGGCTACAACGTCCCCGGCGTTATCACCGGCAAACCGCTGCCTCTGGGCGGCTCTGAGGGACGCGGCGACGCGACCGCGCGCGGTGGTATGTTCTGTACTCGCGAGGCGGCAAAGGTATTGGATTTAGACCTGACGAAAGCTACCGCGGCGATTCAGGGCTATGGCAACGCCGGGCAGTTCGCGCACAAGCTGGGCAAGGAGTTGTTGGGCTATAAAGTGGTCGCGGTCAGCGACTCTAAGGGCGGCATCTACAAAGAGGATGGGTTGGATTACGACGCGGTAATGGAACACAAGCGCAGCACCGGCTCCGTGGTCAACTTCGCGGGGGCGAAAAACATCTCCAACGAAGAATTGTTGGAACTTGATGTGGATGTGTTAGTGCCGGCAGCGTTGGAGAACCAACTGCGCGCCGATAACGCGGGCAACGTGAAGGCGAAAATCGTCGTGGAGTTGGCAAACGGGCCGACTACGCCCGACGCGGATAAAATCCTACACGACAACGGCGTATACGTCATTCCCGATTTCTTGTGCAACGCGGGCGGCGTGACAGTCTCCTACTTCGAGCAGGTGCAGAACGCCTATGATTACTACTGGGATGTCGAGACGGTACACCAACGGCTGGATGAAAAGATGACAGCGGCGTTTCACGCGGTGCACGAGACGGCACAGAAATACAAAGTACACAACCGCATGGGGGCATACATCGTCGCGGTCAATCGCGTCGCGGAAACGGTCAAACTGCGCGGTTGGGTCTAGGTGTAAGTTAGCCCAGACACTATAAAGTGATAGGACTTACGCAGACCACGTAATGATTAACCGCAGAGAACGCCGTGGACGCGGAGAAGATTAGGATGATAATCTCTTAACTGTCATACGCGGTCACAAAGGTGCATAAAAAAGCATATTGACGGGGTGCTCAAAGATCATTTGGAAAACTCCGCGCTCTCCGCGCCCTCGGCAGTAAATCTTTTTGAATCCGCGTAAGTACTGAAGTGAGACAGACCGGGTTTCTTCGGAAAGCCCGGTCTTTTTTAATAGGACTTACGCAAAACCGCACTATAATCCACCGCAGAGGGCGCCGAGGACGCAGAGAAAAGAAAACAGAAAAGATTTTCGCGGTTATA
>CAZSIG010000790.1:0-2027 GCA_964606195.1 uncultured Anaerolineales bacterium | reverse complement strand
GCCGATTTTTGGAAATCGGTAGACGGTAGGCAGTAGACGGGGAATGACGTTAGCAAAATGGAGTAACGGGCGATTGGGTAACTGGTCGCCCGTTTTTTGTTTGTGGTGTCGCGGTGTGTTATAATCAGGTTAAGTTTGTGGAAGAGAATGGAACGTGTATTTTCTTGATTTACACTGATTTTTTGCTTTTTTGTTGAGCGCGAGGTAATCGAGATGACAAAATTTAAATGGGGATTGTTGCTTATCAGTACAATATTGTTGGGAAGAATAACAATGGCGGGCAGCGGGGCACAAATTGGCGCAAGTCCGCCAAGATTAACTAACGCGGGCGAAGCGGTGGATCCTCCCGCGCAACTGACACCGTCATTGGCACAAACCTCAGGTTTGACCATCACCAAAACCATCAGCTCGCGGCGTCCAGTGGATGTGGTGCATGTTCTGGATACTTCGGGGAGTATGGCACAGGACTGGGGCAAAGCGACGCACATTCAAGCAGCAAAGGGCGCGTTGGTCAGCTTTAATAACATACTGCGTCCCGCCCGGGGTGATCAGGTTGGCTTAGTGACTTTTGGACCGCAGACCGGTATTACTGATACTTATTCACTGTGTGATGTTAAATACAAAGAAAACCGTCTTTATAAAGCGATCGTGCAAAATAATCTGACTGGTGATATTGATGACGTGAACGCGCGAATAAACAAGCTAGTATTGCACGGTCCGACGCCTTTAGGCGCGGGGATTTTAGCAGGAACGGCGGTAGTAGGTGGCGCGAATCATAATCCTGGGAGTATGCCTGTATTGATTATCGCGTCGGACGGAGTAGCTAACGTTAGGAGCAATGGCAGAACGATGGGGTACATGAGCTACGAGAGTAGTTGGGACCCGGTCACACGACAATTCAACACTGCACATTGCAATTATCCGGCAGAGATGGACGCGATAGACGCGGCGCAGACCGCGAAGGATCAGGGAATTCGCGTTTTTGCGGTCGCACTGGGTGTGAGCGAAGAGGAATATTTTTCGGGCGATGAAGTAATGAGGCGCATCGCCAGCGTGCCAACCGCGCGTCATTATTTCACAGCGACCTCCGCTGCGCAGTTAGAACAAATCTATGAACAGATTGCGAACGAAGCCCGCGCGGTAGTGCCGGGCGACCAGATTACTTATACCATCAGCTATGAGAATAATGGCGCGGGCGCGCTAACCGGAATAGTAATCACCGATGTGCTCCCCGCGAATACGCGGTTTGTCTCCGCGACGGCGGGTTATGTGGTCAATAGCGACGTAGTCAGTTGGACAATCAACGAGCTAGCGACGGGGGCGAACGACATTTTGACGCTGGTAGTGCAGGTTGATAACCCGCTACCGACGCGGACGACATATATCGTCAACGAGGAGTATGGCATGGCCAGCGCCAATGATGATGGTGTAGTGGGGGCGCCGGTGAGCATCGCGGTGCGTAAGCTGGTGGAGCCATTTGAGAATTGGCTCTCTGATGATATTGTTAGTTACGCTGTTGGTGCAACGGAGCCTCCCCGTCCAATACTTACTTCCACGCTAGAAACACCAACTTCTCTGGCAGGGCAAGCGGAAGTGCCAGCGGCTGGCGCGATGTTATTGTTGATTACTGGTTTGTTCGCTGTGTTGGGGTGGATGCTGACGCGGGCAAGCCGAACGCGTGCTTGACGATGAAATACTTGATACATTGGATTGACAAAACGGGCGATTGGACAACCAGTCGCCCGTTTTTTATATCCTTGCGGTGTACTTTGCTGTTTACGATTGAAAATGATATACTTTATGAAACAATCTCTTGTCAGAACAAGGAGAGTGAAATGCGACGAGTAAACGCGATAATAAGCGGATTGGGCAATCTGGGATGGCGATTCTTGGAAATACTAGACCAGAAACGCGCTATCCTGCATAACCAATTCGGATTAGACGTGCGAGTAGTCGGCGCGGTGGACAGTCGCGGCGGCGCGGTGTCCCCCGATGGATTGGATTTGATGCGCGTCGTTACCCTGAAA
>CAZSIG010000789.1:0-2030 GCA_964606195.1 uncultured Anaerolineales bacterium | reverse complement strand
TGCGCTCTCCGCGCCCTCGGCGGTAAAAATAACCCGAAGTTGCGTAAGTCCTACTCAAGTTACTTGCACCACGCGGGCACCGGTAATTTTGATTAGATCGGACACCGCGAGGCGGAGATTGCCGCCGCGTTTGCCCGCGCTGACTAGGACGTGAGATAGTTCAGTGGCGCGGTGGTCGATGAGCACATCGAATGAGCGGTCGAGAAGCGCGAGGGCGGATATCCCACCGACTTGCAGCCTGGTCAGCGATTCGGCTTCGTCGTAGGATGCCATACGCACTTTCTTCTCACCGACTGCCTTCGCAACCAATTTGAGATTAAGTTCGCGGTCGCCTGGTGCCATGACAAGTAAGGGCTTTCCCTTAGAACAGAGCACCACGAGAGTTTTGTAGACTTCATGCAGCGGCAAGTTGACCTCCGCGGCGACGCCAGTAGCGGAGTGAATGTCGGGGGAAAAGGTATAAACCTCATAGGGGATTTGGCGCGCTTCAAGGGCGCGCATGGAATTGGTCTTTTCTGTGGAACTCGACATAACCTAACTCGTGTTGAAAATCATCATCATCTGGCTGAAACTGACGGTATCTCCGTCTTTCAGCGGCGTTGGTTGCCCCGGAGAGACTGGTTGCGCGTTGACGAAAGTGCCATAAGTGCTGTTCAAGTCTTCGATGAACCAACCATCGGCGCGGCGCAGCAAACGAGCATGTTGCCGCGAGACGCCAAAAGGCCCACCGCCGTACGCTGAGAGGTCTATATCGGGGACGATATTTCGCTTAGGATCGGCGCGACCGATGAGCACCTCCTCTTTGGGTGGAAGCTGTAACACCGCGCCAGTACCCATGATAGTCAGACAGGGGGTTCCCGTTGGCATCTGCCCCAATGTGATTTGCATCGTTTCGGACGGCGAATCCGGAAATCGTGGCGTAGCCATAGCCGCGCGCTGCGCGGCTTCTAACTCGGATACCATATCGGTCATTTGACAATAGCGTTCGTCTGGCGACTTCGCTAAAGCGCGCAGAACGACTCTTTCTACTTCTTTGGGTAGATCGGGCACCAAACCACATGGTGAGGGAGGTGGCTGTTTCAGGTGCATCATAAGCATTTCAACCGGATTGTTCGTCTCAAAAGGCTTACGCCAAGCGATCATCTCGAAAAGGACTACTCCCAACGCGTAAATATCGACGCGGTGATCGCTCGGATCCCCTACAGCTTGTTCCGGCGCGTTGTATGCTGGCGTTCCCATAGTTGTTCCGGGAGTAGTAATGGCGCGGCGATCTTGTTGCAACTTAACTAAACCGAAGTCTGATAGCAAAGGCCAATCCGTGCTCGGCATGAGAATGTTGGCAGGTTTAACATCGCGATGCACGATGCCGCGGCTGTGCGCGAATTCCAGCGCCTTGCCCATAGCCGTCGCTAAGCGTATCGCCTTTTGCCAATCAAAAGGAGTGCCAGCCAGTCGATCCTTGAGCGTGCCGCCATCTACATGCTCCATTACGATGTAAGCTAGTCCCGCTTCTTCACCGTAATCGTAGATAGTCAGGATATTAGGATGACGCAGCGTCGCGATAGCTTTAGCTTCGCGGCGAAAGCGGGCAAGCATTTCAGACTCTTCAGCAGTGTAGGCTTCGTTCAACACCTTTACCGCGACCCAGCGTTCCAGTTTAGGCTGATACGCTTTGTAGACCGCTGCCATACCGCCTTTTCCGATCAGTTCGACCAGATTGTAGCCGCCGATAGTTTGATTAGTTAGATTTTCCATAAATCAGTATCTCCCCCGCTTCACTTAATGTGAGTTACCGCGCGCGTTTTCTGTTGACATACATCGATATCAGGGCTATTATAGCATCAAACTAGGGCAGCGTCAAGCTTACAACGAAGGACGCGTTTCGCAGTTGTAGTTTGGCGTTTGACTTTTTCGCGGTTTTCAGTTATAATATTCGTCGTTAATTTGATGCCCCCATCGTCTAGCGGTCTAGGATACAGCTCTTTCAAGGCTGGGACACGAGTTCGAGTCTCGTTGGGGGCACTAACTAA
>CAZSIG010000788.1:0-2031 GCA_964606195.1 uncultured Anaerolineales bacterium | reverse complement strand
AGCCTGGTCAGCGAGACGGGGGAGATGCCCGCGCTGCCGGTGGCGGTCTCCACGGGCACGATGGTCGACGTGGTGGTGGACCCGCGGCGCGGTTTCGTCCTGGAAGGACGCGGCGAGGGGCAGTTGATGGTGACGGACGAGGAGGAGTCGCTCCCGTTACAGTTCAAACTGCGCGCCACCGCGGTTGGTCCGGGCAAGATTCGGGTGTTCTGCTTCCAGGGTGGACAGTCGCTCGGGGCCATCACGCTGGCGCCGACCATCGTCGCGGCGGCGGAGCAGGACGGCGCACGCACCACCGGCAGCCGGGAGCTCGCGCCGCTCACCGTGAGGCAGCCTGACCTGACGCTGCTCGTCTTCGAGCATCCGGAGCGGCAGGAGGTGACCTTTCGGCTCACCGCCACCGCCCCCGCGCTGGGGTTGAATTTCAAACCCTTCGGCCCCGTCAAATTACGCCTGAAGCCGCTGGAGTACTTCCAGATGTTTTTCGAGGACATTGAGGGGCTGCCGCTGCGGACGCCGGAGGAGCAAAGGATCGCGGCGCGGCGGCTCGCTCTGAAGGGGGCGCGGCTCTTTCTGGACATTCTGCCGCATGACCTGCAGGTGCTGCTCTGGTCGCTGCGCGACCGGATCAAGACGGTGCAGATCATGTCGGATGAGCCGTGGATTCCCTGGGAGCTGCTCCGCCTGCAAGGGGAGGAGGAGGGGCGCGTGGTCGAGGGGCAATTCCTGTGTGAGGGGTACGCCCTGACGCGGTGGTTTCCGGGGATCGGGCGGCAGCCGGAACTGCATCTGGACCGCATCGCGCTGATTGTGCCGGGCGACTCGGGGCTGGCCTACGCGGCGGAGGAACGGCAATACCTGCGCGCCCTGACCAACGGGCGGCAGGTGACGGAGGTGCCCGCGACCTACCTGGAGGTGGTGGACGCCCTCAGCGCGGGGGCGCACGACTGCTGGCACTTCACCGGACATGGTAAGTTCGCGGCGCCGGACCCCAATCGTTCGACGATCTCCCTGGAACGCGGACAGCGTTTATGCGCCGCGGACATCGCAGGGACAGTGCGCAACTGCGGGCTGGCGCGTCCCTTGGTCTTCCTGAACGCCTGCCAGACCGGGCGCGCCGCATTGTCGCTGACCGGCATCGGCGGTTGGGCGCGGAACTTCGTCGCCGCGGGCGCGGCGGGCTTCGTCGGTTCACTCTGGTCGGTGGATGACCGAGCGGCATGCCAGTTCGCCCAGTCATTCTACGATCACCTGCTGGCGGGCGCGCCGGTGGGCCGCGCGGTCCAGGCGGCGCGCGCCGCCATTCGCCCGCTGAACGACCCGACCTGGTTGGCGTACACGGTCTTCGCCGACCCGCTGGCGGTGGTGAAGTGATCGGTTAAATCGCGCCGCGCTGGTTTGACCCGACCGCCCCTCACCCTAACCCTTCGCGAAGCATACTCGCAGGAGTGCTCCCCCGCCGGGGAGAGGGGTTGGGGTGAGGGTAGATTCTCCTAGTCCCCCGTCTCGGGGGCGGCTAAACCCACAGCATCGCCCTATTCCCAAACGCCCCCGCGGACGGGGGCTTAGAGCACCGATATAGCCGCGGGCTACGCTTAAGTTGACGCATATGGCTCATGCCCCTCTCCCTGGCAGGAAGAGGGCGGCTGACGCTTGGGGGTGAGGGTAGATTCCGCGCCACCCAGAATTTATCGATGAACATAATGTTACACAAGAAAGGAGCAAATCATGCCTTTTTGGGACAAATTATTGGGCAAAAATAAACCGAAAGAGAAACCACCAGGGCAATCGTTAGAAGACCGGCAACAAGCGATCATCGCCTTCATCAACGCTGAGAGTTGGACAGAATCTCAACACGTTGTAGAGCAGCACCCGGAGCTGCTGCGCCCGGAGACCGATACCCTGATGCAGATGTTCGCGATGGCGCAGGATGACGAGCAGGCGCAACGAATGATAGAAGAACACCGCACTCTGCTGGCGCGCTGCCGTGAAATCGGCATCGAAGCGGCATTCGTAGAGAAAATGCGTCCG
>CAZSIG010000787.1:0-2035 GCA_964606195.1 uncultured Anaerolineales bacterium | reverse complement strand
ATTTCTCTCATCTAGTGCATGACGGCGACCGCGTCAGCGTTTATCCCGTCTTTGAGTCGATAGACATCACACCGATCGCGCGCGTCCGCCCGTGCCCGTTACGCGAGACGCGATTTGTTTTGGATACTCATCTGGGAAAGTTGGCGGCTTACCTGCGTATGTTGGGTTTCGACACGCTCTATCGAAACGATTATCCAGATGACGAACTAGCACAAGTCTCCAGTACTGAACGGCGAATATTGCTGACCAAAGATCGCGGCTTGCTCAAGCGCGGCGCGGTGACGCATGGCTATTGTGTGCGCGAGACCGCCCCGCGCCGCCAGTTGGCGGAGGTGCTACGACGATTTGATCTGTTCGACGCACTCGATCCGTTCTGTCGTTGTTTACGCTGCAATGGCTTGCTGGAAAGGGTGGACAAAGAGAAAATCGCGGAGCGATTACCATCGCGTACGAGCAAATACTACGATGAGTTTTTCTATTGTCCCGATTGCGATCATATCTATTGGAAAGGATCGCACTATAAACATATGCGCGAGTTTATTGAGAATGTGGTGCGTAATCGCTAGGATAAAAAATATTAAGCTATGGTAGCTTTGAACATGACTAAAGTACTATTGATTAGCCCATTCCATTGAAGTATAATAGACCTACACTGCCGAACACGAACATCGCGGCGCGGCGTTTGTGCGGATATAATAGAATATTACATAAAATCGTTATCGAATTACAGGGGGCATCCTTATTCAAAAAGGAAGCCCCCTAATTTTTTTGTTTAACATATATAAAAGGAGAAAATAGGGTGATGAAGATCACAAAGCGTAATTCCTGTTTCATAGTGGCATTGTTGGGTTTACTTATTCTGTCCATGTTTGCCGCGTTTATGGGAAGGGGACAGAATGTGCACGCGCAGGGGACTGAGCTGCCATTAGTAGAGGTATGGCTGGATAAGGGATGTGGACGCACCTACTTTTTGGGTGATAAAGTGCGTATCCAGTACCGCGCTAGTACAGCGGGCACCATTCAATTATGGAACTATACCCAAGATGGCAAGAAGCATCTACATACTCAATATGTATCTGCCAACAGCATTTACACCTGGCCTGCCGATAGAGACGCGGAGATCATGCCTCCGGCTGGCGGTGAAGAACAGGTCGTCGTGTTCTTGGAAGGGAAGAGCGCGTTCGCGACGTGCCGTTACAGCGTCTACGCGGAGGGCGACTCGCCCGCGTTACCCTTCCCCGCGCCAACGGCAATGCCCGATCCCTACTTGCCAATTGATTATGGACCAAAAGTTAAATTGACTCCGAACCATGGTCCAGGGTGTGGCGGTACATACTGGCTGAATAGTGAAATACGGATGATATACGGCGCGACCATCGCGGGCAGTGTGCGAGTGCGCTACGTGCGTCCCGATGGTATCCACGTAACCTTGCAAGATCTACGTCCGGTGGTGGAGAATCAAACTAGAGAGACCTTTCCGGTCAAACTGGATCAACGCGGGAGGTGGATATTCTTCGCGGAGATGCCGAGTAAAGGTTTGGTGAAACAATGTGTCATCAATGTTGCTTGGCCGCCGCCAACAACGATCACCATTACTCCAACCCCAACAGTTACGCCGTGCCCAGCTAAGACTACTCCTTGCTGCGAACTGAACTATCCCCAGCCGGCCGCGGTCAGCCCAAATATGCAGGACAGCTTACATCTCGCGCCGACGACCTTCACCTGGAGATGGTCGCGCACGTTAAAGGCAGACGAATACTTCCAACCCCAGATTATTCGCAATGATGTACCACGCTGGGATTACTATCGCGGGATGATGATCCCTACGAAAGCGACACACGCGACGGTCGATTTGAGCAAATTATTTGATAATACAGCTTACGACATCACTCCCGGCTTGTATTGCTGGCGCGTTTTGGTGGTTTCCACTGATGTAGATAACTGCTGTACCACGCGGTGCGACGTGATAACTTTCGACGAGCCAATAGATGGCAAAAATAAGGCGTGTGTCTGCGCGGTGAGCGAACCGACCTGC
>CAZSIG010000786.1:0-2041 GCA_964606195.1 uncultured Anaerolineales bacterium | reverse complement strand
AATTCGTGAAATTAGTGGCAAACAACCGGAGAACTATGAACAAATTTGAACTTGTATCACAATTCCAACCGATGGGCGACCAGCCCGAAGCGATAGCGCGGTTGGCGGAGGGAATAGAGAAGGGGTACAAACACCAAACACTGCTGGGCGCGACCGGCACCGGCAAAACCTACGTCATGGCGAACCTGATTTCGCAGATCAACCGCCCGACGCTCGTGCTCAGCCCCAACAAGACCCTCGCCGCGCAGCTCTACTCGGAATTTCGGGAATTTTTCCCAAACAACGCGGTCGAGTACTTCGTCTCGTATTACAAAAACTACCAGCCGGAGAGCTACCTGCCGCAGCATGACCTCTACATTGAGAAAGAAGCCACAATCGACGAAGAGATTGACCGGCTGCGGCTCGCGGCGACCGCCGCGCTCTTCGCGCGCCGCGATGTCGTCATCGTCGCCTCCGTCTCCGCGATCTACGGCATGGGCAATCCGCTGGACTACGGCAGAGTCGTGGTGACGATTGAGAAAAATCGGCGGCTGCGGCGCGATAAACTGCTGCGCCACCTGGTCGATATTCATTACAGTCGCAACGACATGGACTTGAAACGCGGGGCGTTTCGAGTGCGCGGTGATACTGTCGAAATCGTCCCCGCGTATGAAGAGATCGCCTATCGCGTCGAGTTCTTCGGTGACGAGGTTGATCGCATCTCCACGATTGATATGGTCACGGGGAAAGTTATCAAGGAGAACGACAAAATTGATATCTATCCCGCGAAGCACTTCATCACGCCGGAGGATAATCTAACTAAGGCGCTCGAGGATATTGAGGCGGAGTTGGAGACGCAAATCAAATATTTCGAGGACAATAATAAGCTGTTGGAGGCACAGCGCATCGAGCAGCGCACGCACTATGATCTGGAAATGCTCCGCGAGGTCGGCTACTGCTCCGGCGTAGAGAACTACTCGCGGCATCTGGGGCAGCGCGCCAAAGGTTCGCCGCCCTGGACGCTGCTCGACTATTTTCCCGACGATTATCTGATTATTGTGGACGAGTCGCACGTGACGGTACCGCAGATTCGGGGGATGTATCGGGGTGACCGCGCCCGCAAGAAAAACCTAATTGACTACGGTTTTCGGCTCCCCTCCGCGTACGACAATCGCCCGCTCAGGTTTGAGGAATTCGAGAAGCGCATCAATCAAGCCATCTACACCTCCGCGACGCCCGGACCTTACGAGGATGAACATAGTAAGCAAATCGTGGAGCAGATTATCCGACCTACCGGCTTGGTAGACCCCGAAATCGAGGTCAAGCCGACGCGCGGGCAGGTCGATGACCTGATGGAACAAATCAACGAGCGCATCGCGCGTAAACAGCGCGTCTTGGTGACGACGCTGACCAAGCGAATGGCGGAGGATTTGGCGGATTACCTGCACGATATGGAGATCAAAGTGCACTACTTACATTCAGAAATCGACACGATTGAACGCGTCGAAATCCTGCGCGACCTGCGGCTCGGCGTCTACGACGTGGTGGTGGGCATCAACCTGCTTCGCGAGGGCTTGGATTTGCCCGAAGTGTCGCTAGTGGCGATTCTCGACGCGGATAAGGAGGGCTTCCTGCGTTCCGACCGCTCGCTGATTCAGACGATGGGGCGTGCCGCGCGGCACGTGGATGGGCGCGTCATCATGTACGCGGATAAGGTGACTGATTCGATGCAGCGGGCGATGGACGAGGTGAACCGCCGCCGCGCGAAGCAGGTGGCGTACAACGTGGCGCATAACATCGTGCCCGCGAGTATCATCAAGGAGGTACGCGACATCACCGAGCGGGTACGAGTGATGCGCGAGGAGCAGGCGACTTACGAGGTCGCGGCGCGGGCGCCGAAAGAGGATTTGACTAAGATGATCGCGGAGTTACAGGAGAGCATGAAAGCCGCCGCCGCCGCGCTGGAGTTCGAGAAAGCCGCGCTGCTGCGCGATGAGATTTTCGAGTTGAAGCGGAGAATGGAGGAGCCGCAGGTGGAGGCGTCGGAGTGGGGGTTGGGGGA
>CAZSIG010000785.1:0-2045 GCA_964606195.1 uncultured Anaerolineales bacterium | reverse complement strand
GCGTCCTCGGCGTCCTCTGCGGTAAATTATAGTACGATTTTACGTAAGTCCTAATATCTACAGCCAGTCAGAAAAGAACTACCTAAGCTATAACCGTGTTAGATTGTTTGAGGCAAGTGATATTCAAGTTGTAGAGACTTTTGCGCAATGGTAATCTGTGTTATAATTCTGTAACAGGGATTCCCAAGCCGATCATTTTTGCAACGCGGTGTGGGAATTTTTTAAACTAAAAGAGGGTGAGTTAGAAAGATATGGAACAAGAAAAAGGGACTTGGACTGTAAAGGTGGGAATGGCGCAGATGCTCAAGGGCGGGGTGATCATGGATGTGGTCACGCCAGAACACGCGAAAATCGCGGAGGAGGCGGGCGCCTGCGCGGTTATGGCGTTGGAGCGTGTGCCCGCGGATATTCGCGCTCACGGCGGCGTGGCGCGTATGAGCGATCCGGAGCTGATTTTGCAAATCATGGACACGGTCACTATTCCGGTCATGGCGAAGTGCCGCATCGGTCACTTCGTGGAGGCGCAGTTGTTGGAAGCGCTCGGCGTGGATTATATCGATGAGAGCGAAGTTCTAACGCCCGCCGATGAAGAACATCACGTAGATAAGCATAAATTCACCGTACCATTTGTTTGCGGCTGCCGCAATCTGGGCGAGGCGCTGCGGCGACTGGGCGAGGGCGCGGCGATGATTCGTACCAAAGGCGAAGCGGGGACAGGCAATGTCGTTGAAGCGGTGAGACACGCGCGCGCGGTTTTGGGAGCTATACGCCGAATTCAGCATATGGCGCCGGAAGAGTTGATGACCGCGGCGAAGGAGATGGGCGCGCCTTACGAGTTGGTCAAACAGACCGCGAAACTGGGCCGCCTGCCCGTGGTCAACTTCGCGGCGGGCGGCATCGCGACCCCTGCCGACGCGGCGTTGATGATGCAATTGGGCGTGGATGGCGTGTTTGTGGGCAGCGGTATCTTTAAGTCGGCAGATCCGGCGCGGCGCGCCAAAGCGATTGTAGAGGCGACGACACATTATCTGGATCCAGAGATCATCGCTAAGGTGTCACGCGGGCTGGGCGACGCGATGCCCGGGCTGGAAATCAGCCAGATTCCCGAAACGGAGTTGCTGGCAGAGCGCGGTTGGTAGTATAGCTGATAGCTATCAGCCATTAGCTGTCAGCTAAATGCTTACAGATTCGCTCGCGACGCGGGATATTTATGGGACGTAGGCCTTACGCAACTTCAGGTTATCTTTACCGCCGAGGACGCGGAGAGCGCAGAGCTTTTGTTACAATTTTTACCTGCTGAAAAATATGATCTCGAATGACCGTCTATGACCATGTGTGACAGTAGCAAAATTATTCCTATAAGAAAACCCCGCGACCTCTGCGTTCTCTACGGTAAAATTATTGTGAACTTGCGTAAGTCCTAGGGACGTATAGATAGAGAATGAAGATAGGGATACTGGCGTTACAAGGCGCGTTCATTGAGCACGAAAAGATGCTGGCTCGACTGGACGCTGAGACGATTCAAGTACGATTGCCGCCGCAGTTAGCCGATTTAGATGGCTTGATTATTCCCGGAGGAGAGAGCACTACCATTGGGAAATTGGCGGTGGAGTACGAGATACTCGAACCTATCAAAGAGTTCGTCACCGCGGGCAAGCCAGTGTGGGGAATATGCGCGGGAATGATTTTTTTGGCGCGAGATGTCGGAGCGCATAAGCAGCCGTTGGCGGGGCTGATGGATGTCAAAGTGAAACGAAACGCGTTTGGGCGGCAGGTGGATAGTTTTGAGACGAATATCGAGGTGCCCGCGTTCGGTGATGACTGTAAATTCCGCGCCATTTTCATTCGCGCTCCGGCAATCGAGGAGACCGGGAACGAAGTAGAAGTATTGGCGCGATTGCCCGATGGCACGATAGTGGCGGCGCGGCAGGATAATATACTAGTGACAGCCTTTCATCCTGAGTTGACGGACGACTTACGTTTTCACCGCTACTTCGTGCAAATGAGCGAGGCTTAGCTACCACGCGGTTAGGGCTTTCTCAAAG
>CAZSIG010000784.1:0-2047 GCA_964606195.1 uncultured Anaerolineales bacterium | reverse complement strand
CACTCAGGGGTTTTTGATAGGGTGTACATAGCGGTTAGACAGTAAGGGGCTATTGATAGAAAAACCCTTAGTGCCCTTGGTGCTCTTAGTGGTTAAATTATCGTATTGCTTTTTCTATCGCGGGGCGAACGCGGCGCGAATTTGTTCCATATCATATTTCGCGCCTAGCAAAGCCATCAACTTGATACGCGCCTTGTGCCCCGGCAATCCCGGCGACGGTATCGCGCCGATTTTCAGATGGTCGCGATACGCCCCCTGATAACCGTAATAATCGAACACGCGCCCCGAGCCGGTGCGCGAGGCGATCACAATCGGAATCCCGCGCTTGATGGCATCTATCATCGTATCGCGCCACCAAGGGGGCACACGTCCACCCCCCAACGCCTCTAGCACCACGCCCTGCGCGCCGCGTTCCACCGCGTGGCGCAAAAATCCGTCGTCCATGCCGACGCACAGCCGAATCAAATAAACGCGCGTCTCCAACTCAGTACATGGGATGTATTCGCGCTCAACACGCTGCGGAATATTCACGAAATTCCCGTCCACATAACCGACCGCGCCGAAGACGGGCGAGCGAAAAGTGGCGGGATTGAGCGTGTGCGTCTTGGTGACGAATCGCGCCGCGTGAATCTCATCGTTCATCACGAGCAGTGCCCCCATACCGCGCGCCACGTCGGATGCCGCGACGCGCACCGCCGAGGCGAAGTTGGCAGGTCCCTCATAACCCAACTCAGACGCGGTACGCATAGAACCGGTGAGCACCACCGGTTTGTCGGAGTCAATCGTTATATCGCACAGGTACGCGGTCTCCTCCATCGTATCGGTTCCATGTGTGATGATGACACTGTCAACCTTGTCACTTGCTAATAACTCCGCGGCGCGGCAGCGCACGCCCCAAAACTGTTCGAGGGTGAGCTGCGAGCCGGGGACGCTGCAAAATGCTTCGCTACGCACATGCGCCATATCGGCGGGCAGAGTCGCCAGAAAGTCCGCACCGGTGAGCGTGGGCACCGCGCCACCCGCTTGCGCGTCGTCTTTCATGGAAATCGTGCCGCCCGTCGTGAGGATAACTATATTTTTCATCGTTCGTTTCTCCTTTTTTGGTAAGTGGTCAGCAATCAGTTCGTTCTTGACCATGATTGAAGCACATTTTAACATTCATAGAGTATAAAAGGCAAGCCGCACCTCTTTCGGAACGCGCCGCGATTAGCTCAGGTGTTCAGTTTGTAGAGAGTGACTTCCTGTGATACAATGTATTATAGGACTTACGCAGATTCAAAAAGATTTACCGCCGAGGGCGCGGAGAACGCGGAGTTTTCTCTAAGGAATAATTTTGTAACCATCATACGCGGTCATATCCAATCATTGAAAGTCATATTTCTTAGCCGACAAAAGTTATATCAAAAACTCTGCGCTCGTAGTTTATCCCTGCACAGGGGCGTGCTCGGCGGTGAAAAATACTCCGAAGTTTCGTAAGTCATATTCGCGAGACTGGTTCAGTTGGATTTGATAACCGCGCAGGCATTTTCGTTGACAAGTGTTGACCATATATAGACTTCCGAAGTTTCGGAAAACTTCGGAAGTCTGGGAAAATCCGAATCAACTGAACCAGTGCCTAACCCGCTAAATCGGCTGAAAAAATTCGCGGCAGGTACGATGGAGGTGAGAAGGTTGAGGTTGATATATTGGAACAAGATCGCCTTTCTAGGCTGTCTTGGTTTGCTGATTGTCTTCGCGGTAGTGGGTTGCGAGGAGGCACCGCGTATATTAGAGACAAGTACTTTACCGAACGAACTTCGTTTGGGAGGAATTTCGTTCTACACGGATAATCCTCTGGAGAACGGCGCGGCGGTGGCGAAGCGGCAGTTCACCACTGAGGAGACGGAAATCTTCGCGGCTTTTAACTTCGCGGGAATGCGTGAGGGGCTTTCTTGGGGCTACAAATGGTATGTGAATGAAGTTGAGGATGAGACCTACTCGCAAAGCGGTTTGAAGTGGAATTTGGGAGTGACCGGAACGCAGGTCATCAATCTCTATAACGAGGCGG
>CAZSIG010000783.1:0-2052 GCA_964606195.1 uncultured Anaerolineales bacterium | reverse complement strand
GAAGCGGTGAAGCACTGGGAAGCGATAATTGAGATACAAGCGGACTACCGCGACGTGCCGAATCGCCTGGAGACTGCCATCTATTATCAAGACTTAGCCAGCCTCTACGCTCAAGCTGAAATCGCGGAGAAAAAGGGGAATTGGGACGAGGCGATGGCGCGTTGGGCAGAGTTACAAGAACAACAATCGGATTACCGCGACGCGTCCGCGCGTCTGCACTCCGCCCGCCAGCAGCGACTGGCGGAACTCTACGCGCAGGCGGAAACCGCCGAGAGCGATGACGATTGGGATAGGGCGACAAAGCATTGGAAAAAGCTGGTGACAATACAGGCTGATTACCGCGATGCGCAATCTCGTCTGGAAGCCGCGCGCTGTAATCGGGAACTCAGCGATCTATATGCCCAAGTTCGCGCGGCTCACGCGGCTGAAAACTGGGCTACGGTCATCTCGATATTCGAGCAAATCAGGACAATAGCGCCGAATTACTCCGATTCCGAAGGTCTGTTGGCTTCGGCACAGGAGAATCAAGCCGCCGCGCAGCGAGAGCGGGAATTAGCGGCGCTGTATCAGCGCGGTTTGGTCCACCTGCAAGCGAAAGAGTGGAAGGCGGCAGAGGATGAATTTGAGCAGATCGCGACGGTCGATGCTAATTACCGAAAAACTGCGGCATTGCTGGCTAGAGCGCGGCGCGAGTTGGAAAAGCCGAATGAAAGCCCAGAGGAGCGCGATTTAGAATCGTTGTACCAGCAGGCGCTAAACCACATTCGGGAAAATGAATTAAATGCGGCGCGGCAGGTGCTTGAGGAAATTTTGGAGGCAGACCCCGGCTATCGGAAAGCCGGGGCTTTACTGGCGAAGGTACGGGAGAAGCGCGGTTAGGGCATGTGTGTACTACGCTAAAGACTATCTGAATTTTCCGATCGCTCGCGCCGGATTGCCAAATCCGGCGTTTATGTTATGGAAATTTGGCAATCCCCTTTGAGCAATAAACGAAGAGCGTATGTGATAGGACTTACGCAAAATCGTACTATAACTTACCGCAGAGAGCACAGAGGACGCGGAGAATATTGTGAGAGATTTTTTTGTGATTGTTATACACGGTCATAAGTGTTCATTAAAACAGGACTTGCGCAAAACCGCACTATAACTCACCGCAGAGAGCGCAGAGGACGCGGAGAATATTGTGAGAGATTTTTTTGTGATTGTTATACACGGTCATAAGTGTTCATTAAAACAGGACTTGCGCAAAACCGCACTATAACTCACCGCAGAGAGCGCAGAGGACGCGGAGAGTATCGGGAAGGATTTTTTGTGCTGGTCATACACGACCATAGGTGTTCATTAAAAGTCATATTTTCAGCACACTAAGAAACTGCCTAGCAAACTCTGTGCTCTCCGCGCCCTCGGCGGTGAAGTTATTCTGAACTTGTGTAACTCCTATAAAAGTCATATTCGCAGCGCGATAACAACTACTCAGAAAACGCTGCACTCTATGCGCCCTCGGCAGTAAAATTATTCTGAACTCGTGTAAGTTCTGTGTGAATTACCGCGTCCCCTACCGCAACCACAGCAGCACCGCGTTCGCGGCAATCAGCGTAACTACAACCACGCGAAACTGCGCGGCGTTGACCTTGTACGCGAGCTTGTTACCGAAATATCCTGCCGCCAACGCCGCGGGGATGGTCAGGGCTATCAGAATAGCGAGGTCTTGGTCAATTATCCCTTTGCTGACGAATAGTATCGTCTGCCAGGTCGAATTGCACATGAAGAGGAAGAACAGCGCGGCGCGTATCTCGTGTTGATGAGCTTTGGTGTAATTCAGATAGAGTACTATCGGCGGACCTGCCATACCGAACACCGCGCCGCTGATGCCGCCCAATAGCCCGGCGATAAACGCCCCAACTTTGCTTTCGGACCGCTCCTCTGTCTCGCGTTCGGAATTGGAACGGCGAATCAGTGGATATAGAGCTATCAAGAGCGCGACGCTCAAGGCGCGTTTGAGCAGTACATCGGCGGTGGTTATTAGTAAATTCGCGCCGATTGGCGCGCCGA
>CAZSIG010000782.1:0-2052 GCA_964606195.1 uncultured Anaerolineales bacterium | reverse complement strand
GGGGTGAGGGGGTGACAGAAATATGCACGCGCGGCGGTTCTTCACCGCGAAACTTGAGGGCATTGCCAACGAGATTCTGCAACAATTGCCGCAACTGCGCCTCATCCGCCAGAACATTCGGCAGCGCGTCGTGCGTCACCACCGCGCCGCTATCCTCAATCTCAAACCGCATAGTCTGGAGCACACTCTCCAGCACCGCCTCCGCGGAGACCGGCACAAGCTCTTCGCCCCACGATTCTATGCGCGAGTAGCCCAGCAAAGCCCTGATTAGTTGCGACATTTGTGTCGCACCATCCACCGCGAAGTCGATGAACTCCTGAGCTTCGGCGTCCAGTTCGTCTCTATACCCCTGTTTCAGCAATTCCAAAAACCGCGTTATCATACGTAACGGGGTTTGCAGGTCGTGAGATAAGACGTGCGCGAATTGCTGTAAATCCTCGTTGCTGCGCTGCAATTCCGCGGTGTAACGTTTTAACTGTTCCTCAGTCTGCCGCCGTTCCGTGACCTCCCAGCGCAAACGCGTGTTAGTATCTTCTAACTTACCGAATGACTCCTGCAATCGCCGCGCCATATCATCGAACGACAGCGCGAGTTCGTTTAACTCTTTGATGCGGCTCCCCTCAATCTTCTGCTCCCAATCACCCTTAGCCAGAGCCTGCGCGGAGCCGTTGAGATGCGCGATGGGACTAGCCACCCCCCGCGCGGTGACGATGCCCGCGCCGACCGCGACGAGCAGGGCAGCGACGATGAGCCACGCGGTGGCGCGATTATTGGCGTTGATTTGCGCCATAAATTCCGCCTCTGGAATGACCACGATGACGAGCCAGTCCAGCCCATATTCATCCCGCACAGGCGTCACTTGCAAAAATTGCCGCCGGCCGTCAAGCTCAAATTCGAAATGTTGTTTTTCGGTCACGGCTTGATAATCGCCCAACTGCGCGGTCAAAAACTCCGCTGCATATTTAATATGTGGTACACTGCTCTCGTACGCGTAAAGGCGGCGCTGCGGTTCATTCCCATCTAGCGCGGTGAAAGGTGCTTCATCAGCCGAAGACGCGACCAACAATCCCGACCGCTCGATAATAAAACTCTCTCCGGTCTCGCCGATGTCGAGGCTGTGCAAAAAATCGCCAATATGGGAGAGAAAGATGGAAGTCGAAACCACACCGAGCAGATTACCCTCTTCATCGTACACCGGTAGATTAGCGGAGATGTTCATATCCTGCCCCGTGAACAGGATGTAGATGTCGCTCCAGGTCGCGCCGCGCTCCTCGACGGCATCGGTGTACCAATCCCGCGTACGGGCGTCGAAATCGGGGATGGCGGACAGCAATTCAGTGCGATTTCCCGCGCCGTCCGTGGCGTATTTCCTGAATGTCCCCCGCGTGAACCTGTCAGTAACGATGACATAGAGCGCCCCCTCCGCGCCCTCACGCCCCGCGTCCACCAGCCCGCCCCGCGTGTTGCCGAAGTAATGACTAGTTACCGAATCGAAAACCTGAATCTGCTCCCAAAAGTAGCGTTCCAGCGCGTCTTGGTCAGCGGCATCTATTAACCCCAGTTGAATGGCATTCGCGGTGATTTGGTTGAACTGGTGCGGAGTTGCCAAAAACGTATGCAGATGTTCCTCGATACGCGCCGTTACCTCGCGGCGCAGTTGGTGCGCCACGTTATTCACCGCCCGCTGCCCATTTCGAAACGAGAAGTAGCCCACCAGGCTTATCGCCAAGACGATTTGGGCAATAAACGGCGCGATGAGGACGATACTTAACGGAATTCTTCGCTTTTGATTATTTTCGTCTGTCATAACAATCTCCTATGGATTTACCCTCCCGCAGGTTAAGAAACCTGCGGGAGGGTGAACTACATGGTCAGGGCGCAATCTCCATTGTGCCATAGAAAATACCCTCACCCCCGGGCCCCCATATCCGTCAACTTAAGCGCAGACCGCGTCCATACCTACGCTCTAAGCCCCCGTCCCCGGGGGCGTTTAGGAATAGGGCGATGCTTGGGGCTTAGCCGCCCCCGCGACGGGGGCTTGGAGCGTGCTGG
>CAZSIG010000781.1:0-2055 GCA_964606195.1 uncultured Anaerolineales bacterium | reverse complement strand
TATGCCCCGCGTAGCCCCATTGGCTGTAGAAATTGGGATTCGTCCCAAATTTCTGGGTCATGCGATAATTCCCCGCGAAAGGTTTACTTATGGTGGTCATGCTTACCCCCTACTACATTGCTAATTTTCGTTTTTTAATCTCGAACAAGGTGAACTCGTTCCCACAAGGTACGCCAAAACGGCTCTCTCCTACGAAAATGGATATAGGCTACCGCGTCGGCAATTTGAAGTCCCTGATATTCGGTATCTCTACCAATTTTGATCTGGCTCGAAGTGAAATTACCAAACTCAGCATGAATTTGGCTAAACACAACTTCGCGCAGGTCTCGGCAAGGTCGTTCGTTGCCATCATAAGGATCACTAATTACTGGAGCAATTGGCTTCGCCCAACGCGATAAGGCGCGCCGAAAAGCTTTACCATAAGTTGTATCGAGCGAATCCATATCACTGTCAACAAACACCGCGTGCTCGTATTGCTCTAACAAATCCAACAAAATTGAAACGGCTTTTTTCTTCTCGTTTTCGTCCATTTCCCGAAAATGAAATCTAGAACGCGGCGAAGAATCCTGTCGTTGGGAGTTGTATTGTCTTAACCATTCAGTGACTAATACGTTAGCGTCGTGCTCTGCGATCACTATCACTGCTACATGATTACCTTGTTTCGTATTCTCATCAGCATAGGCGCGTAGCCGGTCAGAATATGGAAATGGGATAATTGGTAAATGACCACATTGACATTCCCACTCTTCCATGCTACATACCAGTGGCATAATCGCGGAGGTTTCTCGCGATTCAACATCTTCCGTTGTCAAAACAAGGTAAGAATATCTCAATTGTAGTTCAGTGTAGTTGTTGTCTCTTTCTACTTGCTGTGTAGCTATAAATGTTTCACTACGATAATCACATACGACTAAATTTCTCTTCCACTTATCTCCAATTTTATCCCTTACGAAAGCAGATAATAAAGAGGGGTTCACCTGTACAGTCTCAATTCCTATAGCATCTTCCGGCAAACTATTTATCTGCCGCATTACTTTTTCGAACACCCGCTGCCAACCGCGCCAACCTGAGTTGAGTTTTAGTTGCCAGCGCACCGCGTTGTATTCCTGCCAAATCTGACAGTACAATGTATTAGACATGACCAATTCTACCGGGTATGTTTCTAACATTTTCTGATGGAGATTCAGTGCTTTCAGACAATCTTTGAAATTAATATCCTCGTAAGGTGGAACACAAGGATTAGGGATAAGTAATGTAGCATCTAGAGTCAATTGCATTTGTCATCTCCAAACTTTCTTTCAATGCTTGCTTCCATTGCTAACGCGATATCTTCGTCAGCTTCGGGGAAAAAGTCAGGTGGCCAATTACTGATATTACCGTATTCATCAGTTCGCAATTGTTCGATAGTCGCGCCTTTGTCTCCACTTGGCGGACGAACAAAAAGGATGTTCACCATATTTGCCAATTCTCCAGTTTTATCCTCCGCGATACGTCGTACCAAGCGATTGATCATATAGACGCTATGCGTTTCTATAACCATTCGCCGATTTGCCCGCGCCAGGGCAATGAAATAATCCGCTAATTTAGCTTGGGTATTAGGGTGTAAGTGTATTTCGGGGTGGTCTAAAATCATCGTATCGTATTCATTCATATATAAGCAACTTACAATGACTGGCAAAACCTGGCTGATGCCAAAGCCAACGTCTACGATAGAAACATCTTTCTCACTCGCGGCAGTATCTAAACGCAGTTCAAAACCCCTGCTTCCCATCGCAATAACCTTCATCGATTGAGTTATGCCTAAACTGTATAAGATGTTGTTTACCGCGTTCTCTAAAGTAAGTGTCTGTTCAGATGATAACATAACTCCAGGAACATTTTTCAAAGGAGTGTCGCGTTCATACCATAATCTTTGGAACACGCTATCGCCCGCGCCGGTAACGCGGCGCGGCGGGTTAGGGTCTATGCCATAATCCGGTTTTGGTTTGGGTCTCAACGGTTCCAAATAGCCTAGCCGGGTAGTCAGTTCTAGTCTTAATAACTTCAATGGTACAT
>CAZSIG010000780.1:0-2068 GCA_964606195.1 uncultured Anaerolineales bacterium | reverse complement strand
GACGCGGGGGCGTATCTGCGCGATAATGACGCGTATCATTTCTTCGCCGCGCTGGGGGATTTGATTATGACGGGGCCGACGAATACCAACGTGAATGATTTGACTTTGGTGTTTGTGTTTTAATACGAAGCGAGACCCGAAGGGTTTTCTTAAACCCTTCGGGTCTGAGGGGCATACGTTCCGTTTATGAAAAAAAATTACTTATTTATCTCGCTCCAAGCCCCCGTCTCGGGGGCGGCTATGCGCAAAGCATCGCCCTATTCCCAAACGCCCCCGCGGACGGGGGCTTAGAGCATAGATATAGCCGCGGGCTACGCTTAAGTTGACGCATATGCCCCCGGCCCCTGCGCGAAGCCTACTCGAAGGAGTACTCCCTGAAAGGGAGAGGGCTGGGGTGAGGGGTGTTCACCATGAAAAAAAATTACTTATTCATAACGATAGTTCTGTTAATAACAATCATCATCGGCGGCTGCGCGGTGGAGCGGCGGGCAATTGTCGCGGTGGATGGGGAGGAGCTTAACGTCGCGACTGCGGCGGAGACGGTGCGCGGGGCGTTGGCGGAGGCGGAAGTGGAACTTAATCCGCTCGACCGCGTCGCCCCCGACTTGTGGGTCGAGTTGACGCGCACGACGCGCATCGTGGTGACGCGAGTCGAGGAAATCGAGGAGCGAGAGACGCGAGAAGTGCCGTTCGAACGCACCATCATCAAGGATGAGGCGATGCCCGAAGGGGAACTGAAGCTCGTGCAGTTAGGTACAAATGGCACGGAGGAGATTGTCTATAAAATCGTCTTTGAGGATGGCGTGCGCAAGGAACGCCGCGAGGTGCAGCGCGTCGTCGTCGAGCCGCCGCTGGACGAGGTGATCGTCATGGGCGCGCTGGGGAGCGTGAAGACGGTCGAAATCACCGGCACGCTGGCGTACATCTCCAACGGCAACGCGTGGGTGATGCGTTACAACACTAACGGCAGGCGCCCGCTGACATTCGACGGCGGGCTAGATCGCCGCGTCTTCGCCCTCTCACCCAACGGGCGCGACCTGCTCTTCAGTCGCAGTGCGGGCGATGACGCCCCGCGCGGGGAACTGAACACACTCTGGATGGTCGATACGACCGTCGTCGGCGATACCGCGATACAGATAAAGAATATCTCCGGCGTGCTGTACGGCGAATGGGCGCCCGATTTGCAGGCGTTCGCCTACTCCACCGCGGAGCGCACCGAGGGCGCGCCGGGGTGGAAGGCGCACAATGATCTGTGGATTTCGACGCGCGACGGTGTGACGCGGACGTTGGTGCTGCCGCCGTCGGCGGGGGGAGTGTACGGCTGGTGGGGGACTAACTTCGCGTGGTCGCCGACGGGGGGGCATTTCGCCTACGCGACCGCGACGGAGGTGGGGGTTTACGATGTTGGGTATACGGACGACGGCTATCTCAAGCTGAGCGAGCCGCGCGTGTTGAAGGAGTTCGCGCCGTATCACACCTACGGTGAGTGGATCTGGGTGCCGAAGCTGAGTTGGTCGCCGGATGGGAGATTCATCGTCTGCACGATTCACGGCGCGGGTGGCGCGGATAAGCCGGAGGACAGCCCGTTTTTCGGCTTGTGGGTGCTGAGCATCAACGGGGAAACGCAGGTGAAAGCCGCGGCGGCGGTGGGGATGTGGAGCGCGCCGCGCTGGTCGCCGCTCACCGCGCTGCCCGACGAGGAGGCGGAGGATGCTGCACAAGAACTGCCGAGCCAGATATTCTACGGCGTCGCGGAGCACCCGCTAGATTCGCAGAACAGCCGCTACGAGTTGTGGGTGATGGACCGCGATGGCAGCAACCGCGTCAAGGTCTATCCCGAAAAGGAGCAGCACGGCGTGTTGACGCACCAAGCCGCGTGGTCGCCCGATGGTAAGGGGCTGGTGTTTATGAACGACAATGACCTCTATTGGGCGGATTTGGGGAGTGGCGCGGTGATGCGGCTGACGAATAATGGGACGAGTCATTCGCCGCAGTGGGGGTATTAGGAAAGGAGTAGGGCAGGTTTCTTACCTGCCGTTTTTGTTGATAGCGATATAGAATGGCGGCT
>CAZSIG010000779.1:0-2069 GCA_964606195.1 uncultured Anaerolineales bacterium | reverse complement strand
GATTTATGACCGCGTATGACCGTTAATAAATTCTTTTCTTTATCTTCTCCGCGTCCACAGCGTGCTCGGCGGTTAATCAC
The DNA here is from genome assembly GCA_964606195.1 of uncultured Anaerolineales bacterium. GTDB lineage: Bacteria > Chloroflexota > Anaerolineae > CAZSIG01 > CAZSIG01 > CAZSIG01. The sequence goes on along the minus strand of CAZSIG010000779.1, from coordinate 1,989 downwards.
TACATAGTCTGCGTAGGTCCTGATAACTATGGTTTCACGCTTGCGCTCCTGCACCCGTAAAGGGTGCGCCTACAGTGTAGCCGCAGGCTTCATGCCTGCGCTGATCATGCCAAAGTGGGAGATTATAACAAATGCAAATTTACTGGCAGTTCAATTCTTACGCGGTAGCCCTTGTCATATCCGCGCTCGTCTCGGGCGCGGTCATGGTTTACTCTTGGCGTCGCCGCCCCGCGCCCGGCGCAGTGCCCTTGACCCTGCTCATGTTAGCGGCTACCATCTGGTCTGCGGGCTACGCCGCGGCGACCGGCTTCGCAAACGTGGGCGCCAGAATCTTTTTGGCGAAGTTGCAGTATCTTGGCATTCCCGTAATCCCCACCGCGATGTTGGTTCTCGCCCTCGAGTACGTTGGGCAGAGCAAATGGCTGACGCGGCGCAACTTCCTCTTGCTATCGGTCGTGCCGCTAGTCACCGCGCTACTAGCCTGGACTAACGAGGCGCATAGGTTAATCTGGGCGAATTTCAGAGTTGTAGATTATGGGGTAGTTCACGCCCTCGATCTGGAATATGGCACCTTCTTTTGGTTCCACACCGCCTATTCGTACTCACTGGTCGCGGTGGCTACTCTCTTATTATTGCGAACTGTCATCACTTCATCCCCCCTACAGCGTCGCCAGAGCATCATCATATTGGTCGGCGCGTTATTTCCGTGGGCGGGGAATTTTTTGTACCTCAGCGGATTGAACCCCTTTCCTCATTTGGATTTGACCTCGTTCGCCTACACGCTGGCGGGCTTGACCGCGGCGTGGGGGCTGTTTCGCTATCACATGTTCGACATCGTGCCGGTGGCGCGCGACAAAGTGGTCGAGCACATGAGCGACGCGGCAATCGTGTTCGATACGCAGTCGCGCATCGTCGACGTCAACCCCGCAGCGCAGAATTTGCTCGGACAGCCCTTCGCCGCGCTCATGGGACAATCCATCAAGGAAGTCTTGCCCGATTATCGCGATTTAATCGAACAATATCGTGATGTAGCAGAATTGGACACCCAAATCGTGATCGGCGCGGGAGAGACGCAGCGTTGTTACGACCTGCACATCTCCCCGCTGCACGACTGGCGCGGCAGATTGACCGGGCGGCTGGTCGTTTTGCATGACATCACCGTGCGCAAACGAACGGAGGAAGAACTGCGCCGCGCCAAAGATGACGCCGAAACCGCGAATCGCGCCAAGAGTTCCTTCCTCGCCAATATGAGCCACGAACTGCGCACCCCGCTCAATGCCATCATCGGCTACAGCGAACTCCTGCGCGAGGATGTCGCGGCGGGATATTTCGACGAGTTAGATGGTGATTTGGCTCGAATCACCACCGCGGGGAAGATATTGCTGACGCTCGTCGACGACGTTTTGGATATGTCGAAGATCGAGGCGGGTAAGATGGGTTTATATCTTGAGGATTTCGTGGTGTCAGAATTGCTCCGCGAAGTAGTACAGACGGTCAAGCCGTTGATGGACGAGCACAATAACGAGTTGAATACCCAATTCGCGGCAGAGTTGGACGTGATGCACGCGGATATGGTCAAGGTACGCCAGATATTGTTGAATATGCTGAGCAACGCGGCGAAATTCACGACCGACGGCGCGGTCACGTTCACGGTTGCGCGTGAGGAGTTGGAAGAGGGCGAATACTTCGTGTTTCGCGTGACCGACACCGGCATCGGCATAGCTGAGGAACAGCAGCGCAGACTATTTCAAGCGTTCATGCAGGCGGACGATTCGACAACGCGAGAGTATGGCGGCACAGGGCTGGGGTTGGCTATCAGCTATCATTATTGCAACATGATGGGGGGCGACATCGCGGTGGAGAGCGAAGTGGACAAAGGTTCGACCTTCACGGTGCGCCTGCCGGTGAGTGTGCGCGTGGCTGGCGAATAATGCAATGTAACTATCACTACCGTTGCCCTTTAGAAATGTCATTCTGAGGAGCGCAGCG
>CAZSIG010000778.1:0-2078 GCA_964606195.1 uncultured Anaerolineales bacterium | reverse complement strand
TTGGATGAAGACTCCATGATAAGGCGAGAAGCCACTTCCACCATCGGCAGAATGCGTTCGCCCGATGCTATACCGATATTACAAGAGATATTGAATGACCCGGACCCCAAAGTTGTTTTGCAGGCTATCAGGGCATTGTTGGTTTTCAAATCTGACGACGCGGTGAAAGCGAGACTTAAGGAATTGACAAACCATCCCAATGAGATAGTTCAGTCGGTGATAGATAAGGAATTTTTCTCTAAGAAAACAGACAGTAAATCAAAACAACCACACCCCGCGTCACCCGACTTTATGAAAAATGTGGTTGTGCATGGTGATGTTAGAGAAGTTCTGAAATGCGTCCCCGATGAGTCTGTGCATTTAACTTTTACCTCTCCGCCTTACTATAACGCGAGAGATTATTCGGTTTATCCCAGTTACCGCGCCTATCTGGAGTTTCTGGAAGCTGTGTTCAAAGAGGTGCACAGAATCACCAAAGAAGGTCGCTTTTTTATACTGAACACATCGCCAATTATTATTCCGCGAGTCAGTCGGCAACACTCTAGCAAACGTTATCCCATTCCCTTTGATATTCATCCCTTCTTGGTTGACATGGGATGGGAGTTCATTGATGATATAATCTGGTTGAAGCCAGAATCTGCCGCGAAGAAGCGTAACGCGGGGTTTCTACAGCATAGAAAGCCATTAGCCTATAAAGCTAATCCCATAACCGAATGTGTGATGGTATATCGCAAAAAGTCGTTCAAGCTCATAGATTGGAATATCAGACAATACGACCGCGAGACTGTAGAAAAGAGCAAGGTCTTGGGGGAATATGAATCATCTAATGTATGGAAAATTGACCCGGTAGTCGATAAAGTCCATAGCGCGGTTTTTCCTGTGGAGTTATGCAACAAGGTGATAAAGTTCTATTCTTATCGCGGTGATTTGATATTTGATCCTTTCGGGGGCAGCGGTACCTTGGGCAGAGCCGCGATGGCACTTGGCAGATATTTCTTTCTGACAGAGCAAGAAGCGGAATATGTCAATAGAATTCGCCAACTGTTCAGTCAGGAAACGCTTTTCACGAATACGCTGCCGCGCGTCGTTGAGTTGGAAGATCTCAGAAGATTATCTGAAGGAGACACAGAATGAGGATTACCGATAAAGTAACGCAAAATATCATTCGCAGATTGATAAAAGGACAGGACTACCGCGTCGAGGTTACTACGCTTATCGATGCAGGTTTTCTGCAATATACCATCGATTTTTTCAGAAGGGTGGCTAATGCCAAATTGAACAATCAGGAAATCACCACTGATTGGTATAAAAAAGAACTATTGGCTCCCGAATTGTCCTCTGACGAGCTGTTAATTCATGCTGGACTAAACCGCAAGACGGTGGCTAACATGTACAACTCCGCGCGGCGCGAGATAGTGCTTGAAGCCACTCAGGAACATTATGAGGCGTTACTCGAACTAATAGAGAGTTTGATAGCAGACTACAACGATATAGATATCATCTTGACTATAAAGTTTCGCGGGGTTAGCGTGGATTTAACTATTAACGAAAGTCTTATTGTAATCAACACCCTCGCGGTCAAGAGGTCTGCGCTGCGGGGAGGATTGTGGAGCACGGCGGGCAAGCAAGTTGAGAAACCACTGATGAAAACGCTTTGTATGCTCTTCAATGTACCGCAAAAGCACTTCACGCAAACAGATACTCTAAAATCGTTACGCGAAGTAGATTTTTACCTTTTCGGCAGGGACGCGGCGGAAATTTTCAAGTGTGAAGTTAAACTAATGGGGCAAGGTAATCCTGAAAGTGCCGATGCTATATATGCCAGAGGCAGTAGAGTTTTTGTCGCGAACAAATTATCTGACTTGAACAAAGGACAATTGACCCGCGAGGGAATTGAATGGGTAGAGTTGAGAAGTCCTCAAGGGTACAAAAGATTTCTCACCGTACTTGATAATCTAGATATCCCAGGTGAGGATTTTGATGGCGATATAAACGTGCGTTTAGATGAAATCTTTGAGGTAATATTCAGTGACTAATCTGGCGGCGTATAATTACCCCAAGTTGAAGTTTGGAGGAAA
>CAZSIG010000777.1:0-2081 GCA_964606195.1 uncultured Anaerolineales bacterium | reverse complement strand
CTCTGCGGTAAATTGTAGTGCGATTTTGCGTAAGTCCTAGAATATTTCTCCACCACCGCGTATTAAGAGCTTTGTTCACCCCAAATCAGCGACGCGGCAGGAGTGCGCGAAGAGTTGCTGTGAGATGTGGCACGGCTTAATGAACAGGCTCAAAGGTTATACAAAACCTTTGAGCCTCTGTCTATTATATCTATATCAGAAGGGTTCTACCTTGCCGCTGAGTAAATATAGTCAGCAGTAGCTTGCTTTCAAACGCGCTACTCCGTCGGTCGTTCGCCAAGTTCAACCTCGAAAGTCAGCTCTTCTTCATCGCGTAACACAGTTAGCTCCACCGTATCACCCGCTTTATAGCGAAACAGCCGATTGACCAGAGGAACTTCGTCAGTGAGTTCTTCCCCATCTATGGCGATGACGATGTCACCTTCTTGAATGCCGCTGCGCGCCGCGCCGGTGTTCTCTTCTACTTCGTCGATGTACGCACCCCATTCTATTGGCAGATCATAGCGTTTAGCTGCCTCAGAGGTAATGGCGCGATAGCGAATTCCCAGATAAGGACGTGCCACTCTGCCAGTCGCGATTAATTGCTCACTGATAGATCGGGCTACATTTGACGGCACCGCGAATCCCAATCCCTCCGCCACCGCTTGTCCCGTCCATGAGCTTTGTCCGCGCACTACAGCAGTGTTGATACCTATAATTTCTCCTTGCAAGTTGATGAGCGGTCCGCCAGAATTGCCATGATTGATCGCGGCGTCAGTTTGAATAAGCTCTTCTAGCACAAAACCGCTGGCGGTTTCAAGGTTGCGCCCCAGCGCACTGATAACCCCGACTGTTACCGTATCCCTAAAGTCACCCAACGCGGAACCGATGGCGATCACCGTTTGACCGGCTTGTAACTCGTTGGAGTTGCCCAGCGGGGCGACTGCGGGAACCCGTTCATCGATCTGAATCACCGCGATATCCGCAAAACGATCTGCGCCAACTAATTGAGCAGGCACGCGCTCACTTTCACTCATGAAAATGACCTCCAACTTACGCGCTCCTTCGACAACGTGACGATTGGTGATGATGTAGCCCTCTTCGGAAATAAGCACGCCTGACCCCGAGACTTGAGAAGGTTCGTCGGGGGACATAAAGGGATTTATGACCTGGTCCTCATCCAGCGTATTGATGACTGTCACTACGGCGGGTTGTACCTGTTTTACCACTTCGACCACCGAGTCTGAGTTATTGTAAGTGACAGCCTTGCGCGGTTGAGGTGTGGGTATAACTGATACGGGGGCAGAAACCGGCTGCTCCTCCAACGCAATAACTAATTCTTCACGTAATGTCGTCACTTCATTTCGTGCTACCGTATAACCCGCGATCCCTCCGAAAACCGCGCCGCCGATCAGAGTCATGCCCATACCGAATAGCACCAGTAAAGAGACTAGCAAATAACCTAATGACCTTTTCGTTGACATAATCTTAACCTCCGTTTTTTATTACTGACAGGACTTACGCAGACCACGTAGTGATTAACCGCAGAGAACGCCGTGGACGCAGAGAAGATTAAGAAAATAATTTCTTAACTGGCATACGCGGTCACAAAGGCACATAAAAAAGCATATTGACGGTGCGCTCCAAGACCATTCGGAAAACTCCGCGCCCTCCGCGCCCTCGGCGGTAAATCTTCTTGAATCTGCGTAAGTACTGTACTTGACTCTACTGAAAAAGCCAACTTCTCAACGAATTAAGCTAATCAAACCGCGCTCACTAAAATTGATACGCGGTCGTAAGAAAGCGAAAATCCGCGCCATCCACCGACTATTTCATTTTTCAGTGGAGTCATCGAAATCTCTAAAACACGGTTATATTATAACTTAGCATTATTAGAGGAGTATTAGATTTAGATGAGAACTATATTAGAGTTTTGGCGATACTCGAAATATGTCTTGTAGGGCTTACGCAAACCACATATTAGACTTGTTCCTAAATAAGATTTTGGACGGGAAAGTAATTATATAGGACGCGGATTAACGCGGATTTTCAGGATTTTAAGCTATTTATCCACGTGACACTGGTTCAGTTCAATTGGATTT
>CAZSIG010000776.1:0-2087 GCA_964606195.1 uncultured Anaerolineales bacterium | reverse complement strand
CCCGATTACACGCAAGGCTTCATGCTCCTTTGGGTGTATTCTTTGTTACTTCCCCTGTTCAGTGCCATTCTGATAATTCACAAACTTGTCACTACCCCCGGAATCTATCGCAAACAGACCCTCGCGTTGATAACGGCCATGGCCATGCCGTGGCTGGGAAATTTTCTGTATTTCTCCGGGCTTAGTCCACTCTATGGCGTTGATACAGCACCCTTCTTCTTCACCATGACCGGTTTAATATTAGCATGGGGCCTCTTTCGCTATCAATTGCTCGATGTGGTGCCGGTGGCGCGGGATAAGCTCATCGACAATATGAGCGATGGCATGATCGTGACAGATAAAATGGGGCGAATCGTGGACATCAATCCGGTGGCGCGGGGCATCATCGATATGCCAGCGGAACAGGTTATCGGCTCGCCGGTAGAGCAAGTGCTGCCCCCCTGGCGCGATTTGGTGGCGCGGTGTCGCAAAGAGCTTAACGTGCAAACGGAGATCACGCTGGCGCGAGGCGAGGAAAAGGGGTATTATGACCTGCAGGTTTCGACCTTGACCGAACGGCGCGGTAGAGTTAGCGGACATCTGGTCATCCTGCATGACATCACCGATCGCAAACGGGCGGAGGAGGCGTTGCAACAGGCGAAAGATGCCGCCGAGTCCGCGAACCGCGCCAAGAGTACCTTCTTGGCGAACATGAGCCACGAGCTACGCACCCCCATGAATGCCATTTTAGGCTTCAGCGAGTTGATGACGCGTGATACGAATCTCACCACCGAACAGCAGGAGAATCTGGAGACGATCGGCCGCAGCGGGGAACATCTGCTCGCGCTCATCAACGACGTGTTAGACCTCTCCAAAATCGAAGCTGGACGCATGGATCTGCGCCCTGAAGAGTTCGACCTTCATCGGACTCTACTAGGCATAGAGGAGATGTTTCGCCTGCGCGCCGAACAAAATGGGCTGGCGTTACTCCTAGAACGCGCCCCCGATGTACCGCAGTTCGTGCGCGCCGATCAGAACAAACTGCGGCAGATAATCATCAACTTATTGGGCAACGCGGTCAAGTTCACGAAAAGCGGCAGCGTCACCCTGCGCGTTGACAAAGCGGAGACAACAGAGAGCGCTGATGAATTCGAGGTCTGGATACATTTTGAGGTAGAGGACACCGGCATGGGGATAGCTCCTGAAGATCTGCCAAAGGTTTTTGATGCCTTCGTGCAGACCGCGAGCGGTAAACAGTCTCGTCAGGGCACCGGCTTAGGAATGCCTCTCAGTCGTCAATATGTGCGAATGATGGGGGGAAATCTTGAGGTAAGCAGTGAATTGGAAGTGGGTACCCTTTTCCAATTCGATGTACGAATGGAGATTGTAGAAGCCGCCGCGGTGCAAGAGAAATTAGCCCCGCGCCGCGTGACCGGCTTGGCGCCAGACCAACCGGCTTACAAACTTCTCGTCGTGGAGGATGTCAAACCCAGCCGCCAGTTGATGATCAAATTGTTGGTGCCATTGGGATTCGAGGTGCGCACCGCGGAGAATGGGCAGAAAGGTGTAGAGCTTTGGCAGACGTGGCAACCGCATCTCATCTGGATGGATATGGGGATGCCGGTCATGGATGGACGCACCGCGACGCGGCGCATCAGGGAGATCTGCGCGGCGCACCCCGAATATTCGTCTCCGGTCATCGTCGCGCTGACCGCCAGCGCGTTCGAGGAGGAACGCGAGGAGATTTTGGCTACGGGTTGCAATGATTTCATGTATAAGCCGTTCAAAGAAGCGGAGCTATTTGAGATGATGGAGAAGCACCTTGGGGTACGTTATTTGTACGAGGATATCGCGGCGTCGGCGCAGGTAAGCGAGGAAGAAGAGGAGGAAATCAAGAAGGACACACTGAGCGCGTTGCCCCCAGAGCTACTTGCGAGTTTAGAACATGCCGCCGTTCGTAGCCAATTGCGCCAGATGGAGGAAATCATCGGGCAAATTCGCGAGAACGACGCGGGGTGCGCGGACGAACTAGCCATCTTGGCGGATAATTTCGAATATGAGCAAATTCTGAAATTAATTCGCGGCGCGATGGGGAAGCAGTAGGGGCA
>CAZSIG010000775.1:0-2092 GCA_964606195.1 uncultured Anaerolineales bacterium | reverse complement strand
CGCGCCACCTCCGCCAACAGCGTATCCTGCGCCATACCCCGCTCCATTGAGACAAAAATCGCGCCCGCGAACAACCCCGTGCGGACGAACCACCGCCCCGCCTCAAGCGCCAGCGCGGTCTTCCCCATGCCGCCGTAGCCGTGCAGCACGACGACGCGGTGCGTCTGCAAGGCGCGCTCCAGCCGCAGAATATCCCGCGCCCGCCCGACAAAACCGTACTGCGGCGTGGGAAGCGGGTCAGAGGAATGTATCCCCTCACCCCGACCCTCTCCCCAAAGGGGAGAGGGAGAAGACTCCCCTCTCCCTTTCAGGGAGTACTCCTGCGAGTAGGCTTCGCGCAGGGGCTGGGGGTGAGGGTGAGACGTTGCGAACAACACCACATCCTCCTCCTGCTGATACAGCGCGGGCAAAAACCAATCGTGCAGGTGAATGCGCTCTATCTCCTCGGGGCGGTGCAGGTCGATGCGCTCCGTATCCGCGAGCAGGTCATAGCGCGCCTGCTCCACCGCCTGCCCAATCGTCGCCCCGCCCGCGAGCGCGGTGTAAAACGCCGCGGTCAGGCGGCGCGCCGTCTCGACCAACACGCTGTAATTCATCGCCAACACGCTCCCGACGCCCGCCTTGATGAGCCGCGCCGCGACGCTTGCCGGTTCGCCCGCGCCCACCTGCGCCGATTGGCAGGCGTCCAGCACCATCAGCGGAATCCCCTGCTGGTTGAGCAGCGCGCCGATGCGGTGCGCGTTCACCTCGTCCACCTCGTGCCGCTCCGTCTCGAAGAGGAGCAGCCCCAGCCCCGCGTGGGTGTCGTAGACGCCGTGCCCGTCGAAATGGACGACGTGGACGGGGGGGCGCGACTTATCGCGGACGCGGGCGGTCAGCGACTTCAGCGTCGGCGGGCGGAGAAATTCGACCTCGACCAGCCCGCCGAGCGCGTCGACCGCGTCGAGCAGGGCGACCGCGCTGACGCGCGAGTCGATGAACCCCGCGCCCTTGGGGCGGCTGGTGACGAACAGAATGCGAATGGGAAAACCGTCACGAGCGCGGGCGCGGCGCGCCTTCACGCGGCGCAGCTTGCGGCGCACGACGATGGGCGGCGCGAAGCTGAAGAGATGCCCATCCTCGTCCGCCAGCAGTTCCCAGGGCAGCCGCAGGACGCGCGCATCAACCGCGTCGATGGTCAACATGCGCGCCGGGGCGTCCTCTCGCTCGAATTGGCGGTAGGCGTCGCGGGCGTCGGCGTGATTGAAGACCGCGCCGAAGAGCTTTCTGCCCCAGGGTTCCAGGTTCGCCTCCAGCCGCTTGGCGCGCTCGTAGTCGGGACCCACAGGCCAAGACCAATACTCTTCGAGATACCAGCGGATGTCCGCCAGTTCCGTCTTGCCCAGCGGCGGGACGAAGGGGAGCGGCGCGGTGTCAATGCCGAGTTCGCGGCACGCCACCGCGACCTTAATCGGGGCGTCCGCGTCCGCCGCGGTGAAGGTGAGCGCTAATTCGAGCGGTTCGGGCGGCGGCTCGTAGGTCTTGATGATGGGCGACGGCGCGGCGGGGAGTTCTTCGTACAAGAACGCGGGCAGGGCGACGCCCAGTTCGCCGCGTTCTATGCGCCGAATGACGCCGCGCAGCTCCTCCGCCTGCGTGCCGTAAGTACGTTGCAACTGCGTCCATCTGCCAACGTCGAGCAAGCCCGCGTGGTATTGGGCGCGAAGTTGCGTCAATATATTCTCTGTCGCCCGCAGCCGGGCGCGTAGGGTATCGAGCATAGGGTTTCTCCTTCGGGGAATTTATCGTGTTTCGCGTATCAATATGGGGGATTATAGCACACTATTCGCGAGAGACAAAGAGAGGCGCGGGCTAGGGCTAGGGGTATTACCAGCGCAGGCGTAAAGCCTGCGGCTACTGTAGGCGCACCCTTTACGGGTGCGTTTAGGTAGCAATAAACGCGTATGACAATTATTGACATTTTTCTCCGTAGGGTGAAAAAATCTATCCTCAGAAACGCGCAAGTTATTTAGTTTTCATTCCTAACACTACAACGATACTTCGCGCTAGAGTGTCATTCTGAGCGACCATCGGGAGCGAAGAATCTCGCTTC
>CAZSIG010000774.1:0-2100 GCA_964606195.1 uncultured Anaerolineales bacterium | reverse complement strand
AAATACCACCGCGGTCAGCAGCCACAGCAGCGGTATTAGCGGTATCAACGCCAATGTCACCGCCATCACGATTAACGCCACAATCATCAACGGGTGCCCCGCGACGCGGTCGTACAGCCTGCCGCCCTGAAATGACCCGAGCAGATAGCCCAATGAATGCGCCATGAATAGGAAACTGATTTGACTCAGTTGGGTTTTGGTGTGCGCGGCTAGACTGGGCAGCGTCGGACCTAACGAGGCGGCGAGTAAACCCAGCGACACAAACGCGGCGTAGTACCCGATAGTTTTGAGTATGCGCCCCGCGTTTTCGGGCGACGCGGGCAGTGCTAATGTAATGTTTTTGCTCATTCCTTGTGTTCCTATACCGTGAGTGAACTCACGGCTGGTATGAGAAACGCGCTGAAGCGCGTTATGCCGAACATGCTTCAGCATGTTTCCGATAGCCGCGCCGAGTTCACTCGGCGAGAGGCGCGGCGAAGCGCGTTATGCCGAACATGCTTCAGCATGCACTAAAGATTATTTTACCGCAGAGACACAGAGAACGCAGAGTTCTACTTACATTGATCGCGCTTATTACTCGTCAATAGAGGTCATTCATCTTAACCTCTGCGCTCTCCGCGTCTCTGCGGTGAAAATTTAGCACGTAGTTGCGTAAGTCTTATTCCGATTATTCGACAAATAGTTACGTTTCACGCTTCTTCTCCCCTCTCATCTCTCGCAGCCTCTGCGCGATGATTTCCTCATATCCATGCCCCTTTAACTCGAACCATCCGCTCTCTACGTTATTCGGCAGATATTGTTGCGCGACCCAACCTTCGGGATAATCGTGAGGATAAAGATACTCCGCGTGTTCACCGAGCGTCTGTTTATAATGCTCTTTCAAATCACCGTGAAAACGCTCCGATTTATCGCGCAGTGGCAACGGCACCGGCCCCGTGCCATGCTCTTTGATATACGCCAACGCGCGCCAATACGCCCCGACCGCGTTCGATTTCGGCGCGGTCGCCAAATAGAGCGTCGCCATCGCGAGGTGATACTGCCCCTCCGGCAACCCCACCCACTCGAAAGCCTGCGCGCAGGAATTCACCACCGTTATCGCCTGCGGGTCGGCTAAGCCAACATCCTCCACCGCGAGGATATAGAGACGGCGCAAGATGAAGCGCGGATCTTCGCCCGCTGCGACCATCTTCGCCAACCAGTAAAGTGCGGCGTCGGGATCGGTGCCGCGAATCGACTTGATGAACGCGGAGATGGTATCGTAATGCTCATCACCCGCGCGGTCGTAGCGCACGGCGCGTTTTTGTATCGACTCCTCCGCGACTTCCAGCGTGATGTGAATGATATCGTCATCATTTGGCGGCGTGCTCTCCACTGCGAGTTCCAGCGCATTGAGCGCAGCGCGCATATCTCCCCCCGCGATGCGTGCCAGATGTTCCAGCGCGTCGGCGTCCGCTTCAACTTGCCGTTCGCCGTAGCCCAATTCTGTATCAGCCAACGCGCGGCGCAGGATTATCGCGATTTCGGCTTCGCTGTGCGGCATGAACTGAAAAACACGCGAGCGAGATAGCAGCGGTCCCACGACCGCAAAGTAGGGATTTTCGGTGGTCGAGCCGATGAGGATAATCGTGCCATCTTCGACGTGCGGCAAGAGGGCGTCCTGCTGAGTGCGATTGAAGCGGTGAATCTCGTCTACCAGCAAAATAGTCCGCTGTCCGTACATGCCGCGCCGCTCCTTCGCCTCTTTAACCACGCGACGAATGTCCGCCACGCCCGCCATCACCGCGTTGATGACCTCGAAATGTGACCGCGTAGTATTCGCAATAATCATCGCCAGCGTCGTCTTGCCGGTGCCGGACGCGCCCCAGAAGATGAGCGAGGAGAAGAGGCGGTCAACTGCAATAGCGCGGCGCAGTAATCGCCCCTCTCCTAAGATATGCTCTTGCCCGATGAATTCATCTATGGTGCGCGGGCGAATGCGCGCCGCGAGCGGAGCCTCGCGTTTGAGTTGTTCTTGGCGACTCTGTTCGAAAAAATCCATATTTTATGGCAGAAAATAGGACGCGGATTTGCGCGGATTGACGCGGATAAATAGCTTAAATC
>CAZSIG010000773.1:0-2105 GCA_964606195.1 uncultured Anaerolineales bacterium | reverse complement strand
CGAGACTGCGCGAATTGAGGCTGTGAAGTCATTCGCGTAATCTCGCGCCCTCGCGCTTCGTTGTTACTACTACTCAATCGTTATCTCGGCAGGGTCGAATTCTGGTTCAGGGTGGTGCATATCCAGCGCTTGCAATGTCTCGACGATGACCGTGCCGATCACCAGATTGCGATACCATTTGCGGTTGGCGGGGACGATGTACCAGGGTGCCCACGCGGTGCTCGTCTTGCTGAGTGCCTCCTCATACGCCTCGATGTATTTTGGCCATAGGGCGCGGTCATCCAAATCACCGGGATTGAATTTCCAGCGTTTATGCGGCTCGTCCAATCGCGCCTGTAAGCGTTCTTTCTGCTCATCTTTATCGATGTATAGGAAGAATTTCAGTATCGTCGTGCCCTCATCTGCCAACATGCGCTCGAAATTATTAATATGATCATATCGCCGCGACCACACCTCCTCGGGCACCAGCTCATGCACGCGCACCACCAGCACATCCTCGTAGTGGCTGCGGTTGAAAATCACGATCTCGCCCTTGCCCGGAGTATGTTTATGTACCCGCCACAGGTAATCGTGGTCTAGCTCCGCGGGGGTCGGTTGTTTGAAACTCGCGACGTGAACTCCTTGCGGGTTGACGCCGTCGAAGACATGGCGAATAGTGCCATCTTTTCCGCCAGTATCCATAGCTTGCAAGACGATGAGCAACTTATGCTCATGTTCTGCGTAGAGCAGTTCTTGTAGTTCTTCTAATTGGAGATTGAGTTCCCATAACCGCCGCTTGCCCTGCTTCTTGCTTACGGGAAACGCGCTCTTGTCGCTGGGGTCCCATTCGCTCAGCCTTATACGACTGTCCGGTTCAACTCGATATCGTTTCATACTACCGATAATCCTCGCGCGGTGGATTGAAGACATCGATTAGCACCGAAGGCTCCAATGTGACCGCGCCATGTGGTACTTCGGAAGGCGCGTAATAGCTATCTCCCGCGCCCAGCTCGATCGCCTCATCACCGATCGTCATTTTGACGCGTCCAGACACCACGTAGCCGACCTGCTCGTGTGGGTGAGTGTGCATCGGCACCTCGACATTCGCGTCGAAAGTGAACTCGCACAACATCATCGTCTTTCCGGTAACCAAGGTGCGCCGCGTCAAGCCGGGTAACATCTCTACCGGCTTCGCGTCTACGTTTTTGTAAATCATAATACCTCCTTGTAAATGAGCGCAATGGGGATCGCGCCCTGTCACAATATTCACTTATTTCAGTGGAAATAGCTCTTTAGTCCGCGCCAGTGCTTCTTCCTCAGTGGTCGAGGGTGAGAACTCCAAACCGACAAATCCATCGAACCCCAATTCGCGCAGTTTGGCGCGAATGTTGGGGAAATTTATCTCCCCAGTGCCCGGCTCCTGCCGCGTTGGCACGTCGCCAATGTGAACAGTGGGGTACAATCCCCAATATTCCTCCAAGCCCCAAATCAAGTTGCCCGAACCGCGCTGTTGGTGATAGCAATCGAACGCCAGACGGAATTGCGGGTGCTCGATACGCCTGATCCAATCCACGGCAAGCTCGTGATTATCGACCAGCACGCCGCCCTTGATGTGAAATTGATTCAAACCCTCGACCCACACCTCAACATTGGTCTGCTCCACCAATTTCATAATTTTCTCGGTCTGTTCCAGTAGATTGGCGTATTGTTCCGCTTCAGTGTAATTCGCGGACAACCGCCGCGTCCACTCTTTGCCATCCACGATATCGACCTGATTAGAAAAGATGAATAGATGTTCGATGCCATACTGCTCCGCCATCTCCAGGCTCTCCGCCCACGAACGTAGCGTCTTCTCGTTATCCGCGGGGTCAGCCAGCGATCCCATATCTTCGTCAAAAGTGGAGTTGATGACCGCGCCGCGCCGCACGCACTCCGCCGCGATCTCTGCTATCGGCGCGCTCCGCCAGCACCATACGTCATAACGCTTGATGCCCAATTCGTAGAACTTCTCCACGCGCTCCACAATCGGATAATCGGTGAACCAAAAATCGAGATAACCAGTATATTCCATAAATCACCTTTATAGGACTTACGCAAACCGCGCTGGAATTTACCGCCGAGAACGC
>CAZSIG010000772.1:0-2105 GCA_964606195.1 uncultured Anaerolineales bacterium | reverse complement strand
TATCGCCTATTCGCCGCGTACCTCTCCGTCATCGCCACCGCGCTCGCGTATTTCTCGCTGGACGGCAACACCTTCAGCGGCATCGGCGTTTTGATATGGCTTCTCGCCATTGGCAGTTTCAGCTACGCCTTTTGGGAGCCGCAACGTACTTGGTGTGAATGGCGCGTCGCGGTTCTTCGTTTTGTCAATCGCGAAGGCGTGAGAATACGCATCAATTGGACTTACATCGCGCTAATTCTCATCCTAGCCCTCGGCGCGTTCTTCCGTTTTTACAAACTACAAGATGTTCCCGCGGAGATGACGAGCGACCACGCGGAAAAACTTCTCGACATCTATGACCTCATGCAGGGCAAGCGCCCCATCTTTTTCACGCGCAACACCGGGCGCGAACCGCTGCAATTCTATTTCACCTTCGCCTACGCCAAGCTGTTCAATTGGGAAATCAATCACTATCTGCTCAAATGGGGCGCGGCGTTCGCCAGCCTGTTGACCTTGCCCTGGATTTATCTTTTAGCGAAAGAACTATACAACAAAAGAGTCGCCCTGTTCGCCACCTTCTTCGCCGCAGTCGGGGTATGGCATATCGCCATCAGCCGCGTCGGGCTGCGTTTCCCGTATCATCCCGTTTTCGTCGCGCCCGCGTGCTATTTCCTCATTCGCGGCATGAAATATAATCATCGCAATGATTGGTTGCTGTGCGGCTTGACATTGGGTATCGGTTTGCATGGCTATTCACCCTTTCGCGTGATGGGCTTGGTTATCGCGGCGGGCGTGATACTCAAGTTTTTCCAAATCATCTGGCAAACGCGCCGCGCCGATTTGAGCGACAAAATCGCGGCGGTCAGTCCGCTGTTCATCAACGCGGTAGTAGCACTACTGATTGCCCTCATCGTCTTTTTGCCCCTCGCCCGCTACATGCGCGATTATCCCGAAGTGTTCTGGTACCGCGCCGCGTCGCGGCTCACGCCGTTAGGGAAAGCAGAGCAACTTACTAATCAAGAACAATGGCACATATTCACCGAGAACGTGAAGGACGCCTTTCTCGCTTTTAACTGGCAGGGCGACGTGGTGTGGGTGAATTACATTTCCAATAAGCCCTTCTTGGGCGCGGTGAGCGGGGGATTGCTGGTTCTCGGCGCGGTCTATTGGCTCTACGCGCTCCTGCGTTATCGGCGGCTGCCCGATACGATGATTATCATCGGGATATTCATCATGCTGCTCCCCTCGACCTTGAGCATCGCGTTTCCGAACGAGAACCCAAGCGCGGTGCGTATGGGCGGCGCGATACCGTTGATTTTCGTGCTGGTCGGCTTGCCGCTCTACATCGCGGGCAAAGATTTCACGCGCTTGTGGGGACGGTATCTGGGAAACATTATTCTGGGATTATGCGCGGCGTTCTTGATGGTACAGGCGACGCGCGGCGCGTATCACAGCTACTTCAAGGTTTACGACGCACAGTACCGCGAATCTTCCTGGAACACCACTGAAATCGCGGCAATGATGAAAGATTTTGCCCACACGGTGGGCGATTTGGAACATGCTTATCTGAAGTCGTGGCCGCACTGGGTAGACCACCGCAACGTCGGGATAAATTTGGGCGATCCGACGTGGGACAATCGCGTGGAGTGGCAGCATATCAAGGAACACCCCGCCGACCCCGCGAACAAGCTCTACATCGTCAATCCGCGCGACGAGGAGACCGTGCAGTTGCTGCGCGAGCTTTACCCACAGGGACAACTGCACGAATACCAGTCATCGACCGCGCACAAGAATTTTTTGATGTATTACGTTTTTAATTAAGAGTTAGGGCTTTCTCAATGTCGCGCGGTGGGCATTATATGTCACCCTGAGCGCAGCGAAGGGTCTCGTTCTCCCGTTAATTTGGTCCATTTTACCCCATAGGTAACAGTTATAGCGAAAACGAGATGCTTCGCGTAGTTTATCCCCGCACGGGGGCTCAGCATGACACTTTGAGAAGAGCCCTGCTAGAGTTTTTGATCACGCGGTTTGGACTTTGAGAAAGCCCTAAATTAAGAGTAGACAGTAGAAATTCCGCACGGAGGAAGAATTTGTGAACGACAGCATCGTACAAGAGCCACAACTAG